>JBCCHO010000024.1:0-14346 GCA_039028715.1 Chlamydiota bacterium
CTTGAATTTTCACCTACTTTATTCAAACCCAAGCTGTGTCTGATGATTGCTCATCTAAAATTCTCTTTCTTCACCTACCAGAGGCTTGAATTTTCACCTACTTTATTCAAGTATGCTAAAAATTCAAGCCTCTGGTAGGTAAAAAAAAACAGAAAATTTATCTGACCAATCTTTTTGCAGAGCTTGTAGAAAATCCAGGCTAAAGTTAGAGCCGATCGGTTCATGATGTGCCGAAGATTTTTTGTACTTCATCTTCTCCGACCCAAGAACAGCCCAATGGAATATGAGGCTTTACTGTTCCGTGAAAATCAGAGCCGCCGCTAATGAGCTTGTGTTTTTCCCGCGCTAAATCAAGCCATTTCTTTTCCCTAATCGGAGAAAGAAGAGCATAGTAACATTCAAAACCATCAAAGTTAAGCTCAAGAAGCGCTTTCACGAGCTTTTTGCTTTGGATAAAGTGGGGATGAGCGAGAAAAGCTTTTCCTTTAGCTTGGTGAATAGCCGTAATTGTCTCTTCGATAGTGACAATAGGCCCTGGGTCAAAGCAGGGCTTTCCCTCTGCGAGAAATCGATCAAAGGCTTCTCGAATTGTCTCGACATAACCTTTGGCCACCATAAGAGCGGCAATGTGCGGGCGCCCAATCACTTTTTTTTCACTGTTCGCATAGAGCTCTTGTTCCGAAATGATAAAAGAAAGGCGGCTTAAGCGCTCGAGAATCGCTCGATTTCGCTTAATCCGGCGCAGTTGATGACGACGGCAAAAAGCCAGCAATTCAGCTGTTTTTTCAACGCCATATCCAAGGACGTGGACGTTCATTTTTTTGCATTGAGCAGAGAGCTCTACCCCAGAAAATAGGCGCACATTGAGGCGAGCGGCGGCGGCAAAAACGTCTTCGGAGTAAGCTTCTAATGTGTCGTGATCTGTAATTGATAAGGCTGCTAGGTTTTTTTTTCGAGCAAGCTCAAGCAACTCGATAGGCGTACACGTCCCATCAGAACAGGTTGAATGACAGTGTAAATCAGCTCGATATTTCATGAAAAAGTGGCAAGCTTGAGCCAAGCCCCAAACACAAGCTTGGGTTTAAAAAGTCATCATGATATCAAATCCAATCAATCTATCCGAGAAAAATCATTAGCTGACCCAGGCGAAACCCGATAAGGAACGCGCTGCAACTCTAACTCAAGTTTATAGCCGGTCTTGTCCTCAACCTCACTTTGGACATAACGCGCAAGCGCTAAAATATCTTGCGCTGTTGCTTTTCCCCTATTGATAATAAAATTGGCGTGCTGCATCGATATTTCAGCTTCTCCGATACGCTTTCCCTTGAGTCCCGCTCGATCAATAAGCATCCCCGCGCTCATTGTGTCTGGATTGCGGAAAATACAACCCGCACTTTTTTCGCTGTAAGGTTGAGTCTTTAGACGATAGCGCACAATGGCTAGTTGCTTTTCGCGCGCTGACTGATCTTTTTTCAATGCAAAAGTCGCAGCAACGAGGATCACATCCATTTGCTGAAATGGGGAAGAACGGTAACCAAATGCCTGTCGATCTACAGCTGTTTCAACCAGATTGCCCTCGCGATCGACATAAGATATGATCGTTAAAAAATCACAGGTTTCTGTCCCATTAGCTCCGGCATTCATGTAAATCGCGCCGCCAACAGAACCCGGAATCCCGGAAGCAAACTCAAGCCCGGCAAATCCTTGCCTCGCCGTTTGATTGCCGAGAAGAGAAAAGTTATACCCGGTACCCACTTCAAAACAGTGATCGTTATTTTTAATGAAATCGATTTTATTTAAAATCACGAGCCCATCAAAACCGCGATCATCAAAAAGAACGTTAGAGCCTCGACCGAGAACCCAGTAAGGTAGTGGGTGATGAGATAGGTAAAGGCGCAGTTCTTGCACCTGCTCTATCGTTTTGACTTCAATAAAAAACCGCGCTTTTCCTCCGATGCCAAACGTCGAAAGTTCACTTAAGCGCCTGCCTCGCTCGAAATGAGGTTCAAAAGACATGACTTCCCCCATTTTTGTCCTGAGATTTTATCATTTTGAATCGGCTCGGGTATATACCCGAGCCGATTCAAAATGCAAAAAGGTCGGTGATTTGGCGCGGCTATTTTGATCGACTTTTTTCCTGGGTTCTTATCCGACAGGTGGATAAAACCCAGGGAAAAATCGGTCAAAAGGGTCCGCCAAATGCGCTGAGATTTTTTCACTTTGAATCGGCTCGGGTATATGCATTTTCTTCTCGGTAAATTGTGTCGAGAACAGCATTGACAAAGCCACCGCCTCCTTTTGTGGCAAATTTGCGACTTAAACGCACGGCTTCAGCGATAGCAACTTTAGGCGGAACACTAGAGTCATAATGCAGTTCAAAAACGGCAAGCCTTAAAATAGCGTATTCAACGCGAGTGATTCGCCGACTATCATAGTCATGCGCTCCTTTGGCAATCATTGCATCAATTGATTCTAGCAATGGAAAAATCGCTTCTAATTTTTCTTGCACGACATGAAAGACTTTCTTAGATACCGATAAAGAATCGAATAAACAGGCGCCTTCTTTTGCGGTTTGGCCGGGGTTAAGATCTGAGCTATAGAGAAACTGCATGGTCATTTCTCTTAGCTTTCTTTGCGGTAACATTTTTTGCCGACCTTGATGGAAATTATTTTTTAATGAATAAGGCGTCTCCCAATCACCGACCTTTTCTCACTTTGAATCGGAAGGAGTATAGCTGCTCAGATCAATTTTCTGTTTTTTTACCTATTGGAGAGGCTCCTGCGCAAAATTCCATTCTCCAGCAGGTAGGAAAGAGAATTTTAGATGAGCAATTATACCTCACAACTTGGGTTTTTAGTTTACCAAATTCCCCTCTTTAGGCCCAAGCTCAAGTTCACGCTGTGCTACTAAATTTTTTTTTACTAATGAAAGCATAGCCAAATCTGCTAAAAAGCTTAAGCAAGATGTTTTTCAAGATTTCTATGCGCAATTTCCCTATCTCTTGATCTGGTTGATAAGACTGAAAAAAAAAGTGGTCCAAAAAAAATCTGTCAAAAGAGGCTCTTGATAATTTGCTTGACATCAGATAATTAGAAAATCCATAACAGTTTAAAACACGACCAGATAGGAACAGTGATGGACTGGCAAACAGAATTTCTCCTTGCAGCTCACATTCTGCTCGCTGCATTCCTCGGCGCCTTTATCGGGTTAGAGCGCGAAAAGCACGTCGGCCTTGCCGGGATTCGCACCCACGCTGCCGTTGCGCTTGGAGCCTGTCTGTTCGGGTTTATTTCATTTAATATTTCTGGCCCAATCACATCAACTTTGCCTATCGGCACCGCTGACCCCTCTCGTGTTGCCGCTCAAATTGTCAGTGGAATCGGGTTTTTAGGCGCTGGAGTTATTTTGCGCGATAAAGGGCATATCCGCGGCTTAACTACCGCCGCTTCCCTATGGGCAACAGCCTCAATTGGCCTTGCCGTTGCCAATAGGATGTATATTTTAGCGATTACATCGACGTTGATTATCCTGGCGCTGCTTTCGCTTTACCGGCTTCCTGGCTGGTATACTTGGCGTTCTAAAAACCGGGGCCCCCACCGCCGCATCGAAGATTAATCGACTCACATCAGAGGCTCCTGCGCAAAAATCGTTTTCGAAGGGAAATTTGATGATTTTGACTTGGGTCAAGGACAAAAGCGCGAATTTCACTCGAAATGGAATTTTTGCGCAGGAGCCTCATCAAGCGATTATCAGGTAGTTAACCCGAGTTTCGCAAAATCGTATAACCCAAGCCCACGCCTGATGGCTTCTTCCTTGCGCGAGGAGTTTTTCAGAGTCAACTCTTTAACGACGTGCTGCGCAAGATCCAAGCAGCTTTTTCGTGAATAGCCAACCGCTTGTTGATTAAATCAGCTGTTGCGCCATCACCTGTTTTTTCAATTGCGCTTAGGTGCTGGCGCATGAATGTAATCAACGCTTGATGATCAGACAGAAGTTGCTCAACCATCTCGATTGCAGGGCGCACAAGTGTTTCATCTGAGATGAAACTCAAAGCGAGAAAAGAACCAAAAGAACCGCTTGGGAAAAAACCCAAAGCGCGGATGCGCTCAGCAACTTCGTCAATAGCTTCAGCGAGCTCTTCGTATTGGTTTTGAAAAAGAGCGTGCAATGAAGGGAATGTTATTCCAGTGACGTTCCAATGGTAGTTTTGCGTCTTAATGTAAAGGGCATACATCGAGCCAAGTAGCTGATGCAATACATCTGAGATCTTTTTTCGATCGCCCTCGTTCAGCCCAATATCTAATGCTAGTTTGTCTTTTTCCATATCTTTTGGGTTTATAGTCTTTATTTTTTTTGTGCGCAAGTCACCATTGTAGCTCTTCACCTCGGGTTAAGAGCGCAACCGCGTCGATGTAGCGGTAACGAATGCTTTATGATGCGAAAGACCGAGCGATAACAGCTGGTAGATGCCGATCTTGGTCAACAAACAAATCCCAAACCAAATGGCGATATAGACCCAAGAAAGACCGACGTAGTACCACCCAATTCCGATAAAATCATCGGTTCCAAGGCCGTAAACAGCGAGCAGCGTTCCAGCTATTTGAGAAAAAAGAGTCGCTAGAAAAAATTTCCATTCGGGTAACGGCCGACTCAAGAGAAATGTGCGATTGCGAGTGAGATAGATGGTCAAGTTGCCACCACAAAGAATGGCCATAAAGGCGAGCGTGCGGCTCTGCTCAGCGGCAAAGTGCCAGTACCGATCGCCGATCCAATAAAGGCCAAACGTTGAAATCACGCCGACAAGCGCAAGGCCGGTCGCGACAGTAAACACTTCGGTCATGTTCCACGATACCGGATCTTTTTCCGCTTTCATATGGTCGTAGGCAATGGTCATGATCGGAATATCGTTGAGCAACGCAATGGCAATGATCATCACGGCTGTCAATGGGTGCGACTGAAAAATGACCATAGCAAGCAGCAAAAAGAGCAGCAACCGGTAGGTTTCACTGATGCGGTAAATGGCATAGCTTTTCATCCGGCCAAAAATGCGCCGCGCTTCGTCGATCGCCTGTTTGATCACCATCAAGCCAGGGCGAGTTAAAATCAGATCCGCAGCAGACCGCGCTGCATCTGTTGCATTCGATACGGCAATGCCGATGTCGGCCTGTTTGAGCGCTGGCGCATCGTTCACACCATCACCTGTCATCCCGACAATCCGCTTGTCTTGCTGAAACCGTTTGACGATCTCAAATTTATGTTCGGGAAAGACCTCTGAAAAGCCGTCGGCTTGCTCGAGTGTGCGCGCAGTTTCTCGGTCATCTTTTGCTGTCAATTGGCTAGCAGGTAGAATCTGGCTGCCGAGATCGAGCTTCGTTGCGATTTCGCGCGCAATCGCAGTGTGATCACCTGTGACCATTTTCACATGGACACCCATCTCGTGAATCGCATGGATGGTGTCTTTTGTCTCATCGCGCGGCGGGTCGAACAGTGGCACAAGGCCGAGAAATTGCCACGCACGGCTTTCTTCTTTTCTCGCAACACCTAGTGTCCGAAATCCCCTCGCGGCAAACTGATCGACAGCTTCATTGACCTTTTTTTCCAGATCAGAATCGGGATTGCAGAGACTGAGAATGACTTGAGGAGCGCCTTTAGTCGCAGTCAAAGATTTCCCCTCATGAGATTGAAGCGAAGCTTCGGTTTTTTTATTGACCGGATCAAATGGAATAAACGTTTTGCAGCGGTAGTTTTTTAAGACTGCTTGGTCGGGCATGCGGGAAAAAATAGCGTTGTCGATCGGGTCATCGCCTTCTTTAGATGCGAGCGCTGCGTAAAGGATGAGCTCGTCATCAGAAATAGAGTCAAACGGTTTGAGATCGCCGACAGTCAGCTCGTTTTTTGTCAGCGTTCCCGTCTTATCAGAGCAGAGAATATCCATGCCGGCAAGCTCTTCAATGGCGATGAGTTTGGAAACGATTGCCTTTAGTTTTGCCATTTTGCTCGCGCCAACGGCCATGGTCATTGAAAGCACGGCGGGCAGCGCAACGGGAATGCCGGCAATGACGATCACCAGCAAAAAGATTGCGATCTGACCAAATGTTTCGTGCACCTTGGGCGTATTATGAGCGCGGAAAAGGTCGACGATGAGAATGACGGCTGCAATGACAAGGGTGCTAAAAATAAGAAAATGGCCGATTTTAAGCACCGCTTTTTGAAAATGAGAAACCGACTTGGCTTCGGTCACGAGTTTTGCTGTTTTGCCAAAAAAGGTGTGAAAACCGGTTGCTGTCACGACTCCGGTCATTTCGCCTGTTTTGGCAATGGTGCCCGAAAAAGCGTCATCGCCGACTTTTTTATTGACCGGGAGCGATTCTCCTGTCAGCGCCGACTGATCAACAGTCAAGTATTCACCGGAAATGAGTTTTAAGTCCGCGGGAATGATGTTGCCTAGTTTGACAGCGACGATATCACCGGGAACGAGCTCGCGCGCTTCGATTTCTTGCCACTTACCGTCTCGCTTAACGCGCGCTTTTAACGCGAGTTTTTGCTTTAATGCTTCGATTTCATTGGCCGCTTTGTACTCTTGAAAAAAGCCAAGTGAAGCATTGATCAGCAACAAAATGACAATCATGATCAAGTCAGGCCACCGCTTGAGGTAGAGAGAAAGAAGCGCTGCGACTTCGATCATCCACGGGATAGGCCCCCAAAAAAAGGGAAGCAGCCGCAGCCAAATCGTCTGCTTTTTCCCCTCGAGTTCATTGGGACCAAACTCACTACGGCGCTTTTCCCACTCGACTGTCGATAACCCCTGCTCTGGATCGACGTGTTGCTCGGCTAAAACATCGCTCATCAAATCACTCATTTTTTGGCGCCCTCTCGCTTGAGATAATACCTGTGAGTGCGACCTATGGGTATTTAGAGGGATTTTCAATTTTTTTCATGCTTGAAACGGAAAAAATGGGCACATACTTGGATAAAGTAGGGGCCATTTTTCCGTTTCAAACATGGGAAAAAGAAAAATTCAAATCAATATCCATAGGTCGCACTCACAGGTAATAAGTTTCGACATACTCGCGCACCATTCGGTTTGCTGAGAAACGGGGCGTGAGTTTTGCCATACTTTCTTTTACTTTGGTCAGCCACTTTTGGGGAATCATTTTTTCATCGCGCTCATAGTAAAGGGGAATCACTTCCTCGTCGAGTAAAGTGTATAAATGCCGAGCTTCTAGCTGATCCCATTTTTTGCTATCGGCATGTTCCTTTTGATCGCCGATTGCCCATCCGACATCGGGCGAATACGCTTCAGCCCACCACCCATCGAGTTCGGACAGGTTGAGCCCGCCATTGGCAACTACCTTCATCCCACTCGTGCCGCTTGCTTCCCACGGAAACCGGGGCGTGTTGATCCACACATCGATCCCTTGCACGAGTCGCTGTGCGAGCAAGATATCGTAATCGGTGAGAAAAACCGCATGGGAGCAAATATCGAACCTGCGAATAAAAGAAGTCCAACGCTCGATGATCTTTTTTCCCTCTTGGTCGTGCGGATGTGCTTTGCCGGCAATGATCAGCTGAATCGGCCTTTGCGTGTCTGTGAGCAATCGGGCAAACCGCTGCTCATCAGTAAGCAGCAAGTCTACCCGTTTGTAGCTCGCAAAACGGCGGGAAAACCCAAGGGTCAGCGCCGCTGGGTCGAGCTCGCATGTCTTTGCTAAGCGCAAGTACACGTAGTCGATCAGTTTTTGTCGACTTGTTTGGCGATGGCGCCACAAACGCTCACTTGGAATTGCGAGAAAATCGCGCTCGATATGAGCCAAATCACCGAGCCACCTTTTCTCCCCACAAACACTTTCCCAAAGCTGATCGGTTTCAGGCGATTCCCACGATGGAATATGCACTCCATTTGTCACATGGCCAATAGGCACTTTTTCTGGCGCGCTGTTGGGGAAAAGAGGCGCAAAGAGCGTGCGACTTACAGCTCCGTGCACTCGACTAACGCCGTTGATTTTTGCTGAGCCGCGCGCTGCGAGAAATGCCATATTGAAGCGCTCAGTGGTATCTTTTGGATTCACCCGGCCAAGAGCGAGCAACTCTTCAGATGTCAGTCCCAGCTCAGTGCAGTAGTGAGAAAAATAGCTCTCGATTAATAACGGATTGAAACGATCAAATCCAGCAGCGACAGGTGTATGCGTTGTGAACAGATGCTGCTGACGCACCGTTTCTAGCGCTGTGGCAAACGAGCTGTTGGTTTTTTTCATTTTTTCAAGGCAGCGCTCAAGCACGACAAAGGCAGCATGCCCTTCATTGAGGTGATAAACATCGGGATTCAGTTTCAGCACGCGCAGCAACGCCATCCCACCCCAAGCGAGGATAAGCTCTTGTTGCAGCCGGATCTCTTCGCCACCGCCGTACAGCTCGCTCGTAATGCCGCGGTCAGCAGGTGCGTTGCGCAGGTCATTGCTATCGAGCAGATAGAGGGTGACTTTGCCGACTTTGACTTTCCAAACGCGTAAAAAAAGCTGTCGTCCCGGAAAAGAAAGCGTTAGAAAAAGGGGGCGGTGATCGGGCAAGTGCACCCGCGTTATTGGTAATTGCGCCGGTTCATTACAGGGAAAAAATTCGAGCTGCTTTCCCGCAGCGTCAAGTGTTTGTCGAAAATAGCCTTGTTGATACAAAATTCCTATGCCCGTAATCGGAATGCCGAGGTCACTACTCGCCTTTAGGTGGTCGCCAGCAAGCAACCCCAAACCACCAGAGTAGATTGGCAGCGCTTCGCTCAAACCAAATTCCATGCTAAAGTACCCGACGTGATTGAGCCCCTGTCCGCTATAACGCTCGTTAAACCAACTGGCTTCTCGATCGACCATTGCTTGATGCTTTACCCGACTCTGAAGCAGCTGATAAAACGACTGGTTTTGAGCCAACTGCTCGATTTTTTCCTCGCTTAGCGTGTGTAAAATCAGCCACGGATTGCGCGTCAAAGCCCAAAGCTCGTGATTGACCTGACTCCAAAGCAGATCAGCCGCAGCACTTGATGAGCCCCTTAAGTCAAGCGCTAATGCATGTAACGGCTGTAATTTAGCGGGAAGAAAATCAGCTGTCATTACCGACCCTCATACGACAGATATGTCTAGCCATCATCCACTCTTCATCGGCTGTCATCACACGCACTTGAACAGGACTTGCTGCAGCTGAAATCAATGCGTCATTCGATCGATTTTTTGCGGCATCGAGCCAAACATTAAACATCCGCAGCGGCGCGCAAATAGCGGCGCGAATTTCTGGTGAATGAGTGCCAATTCCACCAGTAAATACAATCCCATCAAGGCCGCCCAAAACAGGCACAAGCGCCCCAATAGCTTTGACGATGTGATAGCAAAAAAGATCAACAGCCACTTTTGCTTGGGGCTTTTCTTTGCCCGCTTGCAACAGTATTTTCATATCAGAGCTTAAACCCGACACCCCGAGCAATCCCGACTCAGCAGAAAAAAAGCGTTCGAGCTGCTCGATGTTATACCCCTTTTCGCGGATCAAATATAGCAAAATCCCAGGATCGAGATCACCTGAGCGCGTTCCCATCATCACGCCACTTGTCGGCGAAAACCCCATTGTCATATCAATGGGAACTTTCTCTTTCACCGCTATTACACTCACTCCACTTCCTAAATGAGCAAAAATCCATTTGCCTGTGACATCTTTTAGCTGAGCTAAAATAGATTCAAAGACAAGGCCGTGAAAACCGCGCCGCTCGATCGGGGCCGATTCAAGAGCTGGAATTGGGAGCTGCCGTGCTAACCGCGGCAATTGAGCATAAAAAGCAGAATCAAAACACGCGATCTGCCGCTTATCTGGAAAGCGGCTGATCATTGCTTTAATGACTGCGAGTTCTTGCGGCAAATGAAGCGGTGCCCAAGCAATATTTGCTCTTATCTGATCGAGAAGTGAATCGCCAATCAGGCAATGAGCGCTTCTCGCTGCACCACCATAAACGAGACGGTGCCCAATGACTTGCGGCAATACAGCCGGCTTAACGGCAGCTAAAACCCGAAAAAGACAATCAAGCGCCTCAACCTGGCAGGCAACAGCGACCTTCTTTTCAACGACCGCCTTTTTTTGCTCGCGCAACCACACTTTCCCAGTGGTAAGACCGATCCCTTCGACAGCGCCGCGAATCAGCGGTGTTTCTCGATCAAAGACAGCAAATTTTAGCGACGATGAGCCGCTATTAAGGCAAAAAATAGAGGTTAACTCTCCCATGTCCACTGCTGAATCTCCGGCATATCCTCGCCATGTTCGGCGATATAGTGGCGGTGCTCGGCAAGCTTTTGCTTTTGGCTTGCAATAAAATCACCTGCTTCGGATTTGAGTTGCGGTAAGTGATTAAGCGCTGCTATTGCCAAGTGAAAGCGGCTCATTTCATTGACAACGACCATATCAAATGGCGTTGTTGTCGTTCCCTCTTCGATATAACCCCGAACGTGAAATCGGTGAGGACACGGCCGTTTATAGGTCAACTCGTGAATCACGCGCGGATGGCCGTGAAAAGCAAAAATAACCTCTGTTTCTGTCCCAAAAAGCGCTTCAAAGGCTTTGTCATCAAACCCATGGGGGTGGAAGTGGTGCGGCAATAAAGTGAGCAAGTCAACAACATTGATCACCCGGATGTTCAATTGTGGAAATGCGCGCCGCAGCAAATCGACGCCCGCTAACATTTCGAGGGTCGGTGTGTCGCCCGCTGCTGCAAAAATAATATCGGGGTGGTCGGGACGCACGCTAGCCCAATCCCAAATCGATGCCCCCTGAGCGCAATGCATTTTTGCTTGCTCCTTATTGAGCCACTGCGGCATCGGCTGCTTACCTGCAATGATTAAATTGATGTAATCGCAGCTGCGCAAACAATGGTCGGCAATCGCGAGCAAGCAGTTGGCATCTGGCGGCAAATAAATACGCGCAATAGATCCTTTTTTTTGCAAGATCGATTCAATAAATCCGGGTCCCTGATGACTATATCCGTTGTGATCTTGCCGCCAAGCGTGAGAAGTGAGCAAGTAATTTAGCGATGCAATCGGCTTGCGCCAAGGAAGGTCGCGGCAAGCTTTCAACCACTTTCCATGTTGGTGAACCATCGAATCGATAATAAGAGCAAACGCCTCATAACAGGGAAACAACCCATGTCTTCCGGTTAATAAATAACCTTCTAGCCAACCCTGACACAAATGCTCGCTGAGCACTTCCATGACCCGCCCATCGGGCTTGAGATTTTCATCGGACTCTAAAATATGGCCGAGATATGTTCGCCCAGTCACATCAAAAACAGCTTGCAACCGGTTCGATTGAGTTTCATCTGGGCAAAAAAGGCGAAAATTACCGTTTTTTTTCATCAGATCGCGAATCAACTTGCCGAGCTCACGCGTCGCCTCTTTTTTGACTTGCCCCGGCTTTTTGACCTCGAGCATGTAATCCAGATGGTTTGGAAGATCGAGCGGCTTGAGCAGCTCACCTCCATTGGCATAGGGAAGCCCCCCCATCCGCAACTCTGGCTCAGGAATAACAGAAAGAACGGCTGGCGTTGGGCGCCCTTCGGCGTCGAACAACTCGTCTGGTTGATAACTCTTCATCCATTGTGCCAACAACTCGAGATGTTCTGGGTGGTCATTAAATGCAGCAACCGGAACTTGGTGTGCGCGAAACGTCCCTTCGACCTGTTTTCCATCGACTTTTTTAGGGCCAGTCCAGCCTTTGGGCGTACGCAAAATGATCATCGGCCATTTTTGAACGTATTCTTCTCGATGAGGGTGCGCCTGCTGCTTGATCTGTCGAATAGCGGCATACACTTTGTCGAGCGTAGCCCAAAACATCCGGTGCACCGTAAACGGATCGTCGCCGCTGACAAGGTGGACAGCATAGCCATAGCCGGAAAACAACTGAATGAGCTTCTCCTCATCCATCCGACCGAGCAGTGTCGGTCCAGAAATTTTATACCCATTCAAGTGCAAAATAGGCACAACAGCTCCATCGCGCACAGGATGCAAAAACCGAATCGATTGCCAACTCGCCGCAAGCGGCCCTGTCTCAGCTTCACCATCACCGACGACACAAGCGACAATAAGATCTGGATGGTCAAAAGCAGCGCCAAAAGCATGCGCAAGTGAGTACCCAAGCTCCCCTCCCTCGTGAATCGATCCCGGAGTCGGTGGACTGACGTGACTGGGAACACCGCCCGGCCATGAAAACTCGCGCATCAAAACTTCAACCCCACTCATATCGCGCGTCAGTTTGGGGTAGATAGCTTCCATAGCGCCTTCTAAAAAGACATTCGCCCGCAAAGCAGGTCCCCCGTGCCCAGGCCCTGTCACATAAAGGATCTGCGCCTTTGTATCCTGAATGAGCCGGTTCAAATGAGCGTAAATGAAATTAAGGCCAGGCGACGTTCCCCAATGCCCGAGAATGCGCTTTTTGATTTGATCGAGTGCTAGTGGCTTGCGAAGTAAGGGGTTGGTGCGCAAGTAAATCTGCCCGACAGACAGGTAGTTAGCCGCTCTCCAATAAGCGTCTAAACATTTGAGCCGTTTTTCGGAAATTGCCTGCACGTAAAACCACCCTCGTTGATCGGCTTTGCCATCTGTTTTTTGACCGTACATCAAAAGGTGTTTTTTTTTAACCCAACTCGCGCAAAGTTGTGCGCGGTTTTTGGTTGTCAGTTGACCGATTGACAAAAAGCCAAATGGTAACCTTAGAGTGGCGGCTTTGAAAGCGGGCCTATAAAGAAAAAAGAAAGAGCTAACTTTCGCTAGCCCTTTCTTCGATTGGATTGAGGTATGGAACTTTTTTCGTAGCGCTTTTTTTGTACCGAGTGCGCTTGATATAAAATGCAACTTTAGGAAAAAACTTCTAATTTTTGCAACAACAAAATAAAAAAAATAAAAAATAGAAAAATATCGCGAATAAAATAGAACAAAAATGAATAAAGAAGACAAAGTATTTGCATATTTGATAAGTGATCTAAGAACCTATCGCAATGTGCAAAAAAGTGGACTCAAAAATTCGCTCGCCTTTTCTGCCTTTTATTTTTGGTCATCGCCCATCTAAAATTCTCTTTCTTCACCTACCAGAGACTTGTAAGAAATTCGGGGTAAGAGTTAGCTTGACAGCACTATGGCTTACTTGGACATTCTTATTTTCTTAGCAATTGGCCTTGGATCGGGATTTCTCGCGGGTCTACTGGGAATTGGCGGCGGTATTGTCGTTGTTCCATCGTTATTGTTGTATTTCCAGTTGCTGCAATCCCCTTTACAAGTGCAAATGCAACTCGCAGTTGGAACTTCGCTCGCTGCTATGGTCCTGACGACAGCATCGGCGGGAATTTCCCACTACCGCAAAAAAGCCGTTGATTTCTCTTTTGCCGCCTTTCTTGGGATAGGCAATATCGGTGGCGCTATTTGTGGCGCCTACCTAACGGGAACTTTTCCAAGCCGGTGGTTACAAATCGTCTTTGGCATTTTTGAGTGTTTGATTGGTATTCGGTTTTTCTTTCCGCAAAAACAACGGCCTGATCACCGCAAAGCCCCACCCCGCTGGACGTTGATTGGAGTTGGCTTTATTGTAGCAACGCTAGCGACAATTTTAGGGATAGGGGGCGGCCTAGTCCAGGTTCCCGTTTTGGCCTACTTTGGCTTATCGATCAAAAGAGCCATTGGGACAGCCTCTGTGCTGAGCTTTTTCATTGCCCTAACAGGGTCTCTTTCGCTTGTCTTTTTGGGTATCCAAGACCAGCCTATTCCCAACACCGCAGGCTTTGTTTATCTCCCCGCATTTATAGGCATTGGCCTTGCCTCTATCTTGGCAGCTCCTTGGGGTGTCAAGCTCGTTCACCACTGCCCTACTGGCATCATGCGCAAAATTTTTGCCCTCATTCTACTCATTATTGGACTGATTGTGAT
Source organism: Chlamydiota bacterium (assembly GCA_039028715.1). Taxonomy (GTDB): domain Bacteria; phylum Chlamydiota; class Chlamydiia; order Chlamydiales; family Simkaniaceae; genus JBCCHO01. Next base: position 13,939 of record JBCCHO010000024.1, read on the forward strand.
TGCAAAAGCTTAACCCGCATTTCTCACAAGGCTCTGGAAAAATTTGGAGCATCTGTTTTTCGAGATTCCAAGGAGCTCTTTTGGAAATGGTTACAACCATTCCCTGCAAGATCTCCTTGAAATCTCGAAAAACATCTTGCTCAACTTTTTAGCAGAGCCTGTGAGAAATACGGGTTAACCCAGAGTCCTCAGAAGCTCGGCAAAAAGGCTTAAAACCCAAGTTGTTTAGATGAGCAACTCTACCACCTGTTTGTCCGAGGTTTCAATCTATGAACCTATCCGTAAATGAAAATGTTTTTGGTTTTTACCAGGTTTCTAGCAAATTTTTGGAAGCTGATTTGTACACATTGTCCATGAGACAAGGGTAACAAATCAGCTTCCAGAAAGATGCAGAAAGAGTGAAAAGCA
>JBCCHO010000025.1:0-13731 GCA_039028715.1 Chlamydiota bacterium
CTGAATTTGGCGGACCCTTTTGACCGATTTTTCCCTGGGTTTTATCCACCTGACGGATAAGAACCCAGGGAAAAAGTCGATCAAAATAGCCGCGCCAAATCACCGATCTTTTTGCATTTTGAATCGGCTCGGGTATATATTTGGTTGCTAACAAAAATTTTAAGTTACTTTAGAGTTTTTGTGCTATTTATTTTTTGATTTCTATATGAAATTTTCGGGAAACGCTCATAAGACTATCCCGCTCAAAGATTTTTTTTGAGTGGGGACTGTCTCATGCAAATAGAGCGCGGATGAGTAAGAAAATGAGGATGCAAGCAATAGCGCTAGAAGGGAGAGTGATGACCCAGGAAAGGGCGATATCGCGCAGGGTTCTTAGGTTAAGAGCGCTGATACCGCGCGCTAGTCCGACGCCCAAAACAGCGCCAACAATACAGTGCGTTGTTGAAATTGGCAAGCCCAGTTTGGAAGCGACTAAAATAGTGACAGCAGCGCCAAACTCAGCGCTAAATCCGCGGGTGGGGGTTAGTGCAGTGATCTTCTTGCCGATCGTTTCCATGACCCGCCAGCCCCATGTTGCTAAGCCGATCACAATTCCCGCTCCCCCAAGAGCAAGCAGCCACAGAGGAATATGAGAGGCGAGCGAAAACGTGCCGTGCCGAATGATATTTATCGCTCCTGCAACGGGACCAATGGCATTGGCGACATCGTTAGCGCCATGGGCAAAAGCGACATAAGAAGCGCTGAGAATTTGAAGCGCGGCAAACATCTTTTCGACGATTTGATAGTCAGAAGTCGATGTATAGTGGCTGGCTTTTTCTTTTATTTCCATGGCGTAAGATTCGATTTGACTCACAATCGCACTTATTTCCGTTCGTTTTTCTCCTTTTGAAGACAAATGAACGCGTTTTAGGTGTTTAAGAGCTTTGTCGAGGCTAAAAGCTTGGCGAGCAAGGTTAGGTGGCGACAAGGTAAAAAGTTGCTCTGGAGACTTAACTTTTACCGTCAGCCGCGAGGCAATCAAAGCGCCAATACCGCCAACGGCAAGTGCGATGGCCAAAGTGGTTTTTGCTGTGAAATTAGCTTGGAATGAGCCGAGACCATTTAGAAAAACGCTCAGTGTAAAAGTGAGGAGGACAATGAATGTCAACAGAGGGATCAGCCGTTTAGTAGCGTGAATAGGTGCTGAGGAAAACAAAATTTTTCGCTGCAAAATACTAAATATTAGGAAAGAAAAGACCCCGCTAATAGCAGGTGAGAGAACCCAACTAAGGGCAATTTTACTCACTTCTCGCCATTGAACGGTATGAGCCCCTCCTGCCACCCAACCAAAGCCGATCAAGGCGCCGATAATGGCATGTGTCGTTGACACAGGCCACCCAAAGTAGGACGCGAGTTGCAGCCAAAGTGCTGTCGCAAGTAAGGCGGATAGCATACCAAAAAGCAAGATATTCGGAGTCTTAGCAAAAACTGAAGGATCGACAATGCCTTGCTGAATTGTTTTAGATACATTGCCGCCGAGTAAAAAGGCGCCTAGAAACTCCAAGATACCGGCAATAATCACAGCTTTGAGTAGCGTGAGAGCGCCTGATCCAACAGATGTCCCCATGGCATTGGAGACATCATTAGCGCCGATATTCCAGGCCATATAAAATCCGGAAAGAAGAACAAAAACGATAAGGATATGATCTAATGGCATAGCAAAAGCTTATAATTTAAACCTAAGTTGCGCGAAAAACTCGCGGTCACAAACCACTTTGAACCGCTTTATTTTCCTCCAAAACCTTTTGGAGACCTCTTAGGGGCTCCCCTTCAAAGTTCTTTCAGTTCAAAATGATCTGTGGTCACGATTTTTTCACACAACTTGGGTTTTAAGAGCTGGCGGTCACTTAAGTTCTAGAATCATTCTGATGCGGTTGGCGAGTTTTTCTGAAGTATGAGAAATTCGATTGATCTCTTCAATTAAACGGGTGTAAAGGTAAAAGGCCGGCGGAGTCAGTGCATTTGGTTCTTGGGAAAACACCTCTTTCATCAATTGGTGCTTCATCTTATCCGCTTCGTATTCGGCGTAGGAAGTTTTTTCTGCGAGCGTTCTCACCTTTTCCGCTTCAATCCCGCCGAAGGAGGATTCTAATAATTCATGGATTTCCTTAATGATTTGTCGCGTATGCCAAAAAGCAGCGGCATTTTTTTCAAATAGAAGGCATAAATTCTTACAAAGAGGGCCCAATTTTTTCATTGGGTGAAGAGCGAGCAAATAGCCAATATCTTCAGCTTGGTCGGATAAACAGTCTTGGATAGATAAAATTTCGAGAAATTGGCCTCGGTCAATGGGTAAAAACAGACTTTTGGGCAAGTGATTTCGGATATCATTTTTGGTTAGATCGGCTTCGTGCTCGAGCTTAGAAAGCTCAACGACCAGTGTTTCGATTTTTTCTGGTGGGTACGAGGAAAGGTGATCAAAAATTTCCGTGAGCTTTTTAATGCAGCTGCTCACTTTTTTCATATGAGATTGGAGTGGAGAAAATGGAGATTTGCCAAAAAGACGGGCGATTGTCGTCAGCATAAGTTCCAAAGTTCAGATAACTAACTGAAGTTATTGCTAGTCCGCATACACAAGACCAGCCTTTGGGGCCTCTATTACACCCCAAATTACTTTCACCGAAAAAACAAGCATAGCCGAAGGGAAACGGAAAGTAAATAAGAAAGCCAAGTTGTGTCTAATGAGAGTTCAGATAAATTTTCTGGTTTTTTAGTTGAAACCCAGGCCCGCGTTTTCTGATCGCTCATCTAAAATTCTCTTTCTTCACCTACCAGAGGCTTGAATTTTCACCTACTTTATTCAAGTATGCTAAAAATTCAAGCCTCGGGCAGTTAAAAACAGAAAGTTTATCTGAACTATCATCAGACGAGGGCTTGGGGTTTAAAGCAGCTTTCTTGGAGCCTCTCCAAGGAGTTCTTTTGGAAATGGTTACAACCATTCCCCGCAAGATCTCAATTAGAAATCTCGAAAAACATCTTGCTTAAGCTTTTTAGCAGAGCTTGTGAGAAATACGGGTTAGAGGGTGACTTTATTGAGAAGAGGAGCTAGAATGAGTTTCAACTGGAGGCTCCGATCAAAAAGCGATTTTTGTGAGGAGGCTCATAAGCAATAGCAAAGCCACTCCGTACATTTTAGAAAAAGCACGCGGGAATCTCTTTTTCGTCAACGAGAGATTGAGATGAAAACGTGTTTTGTGTATAATTACTTGAAGTTCGTTCACAAGCATGTCGTCTTTTTGACGAGATGCTATAACTTGTAAGTCAAAACGTATCTACGCATCCTTTCAGGGAGAAGTAGTAGTAGCCTGGGCACGGGCCAAAGTTGTTTAAATGCTTGTATGGCAAGCAGTCAATCTATTGTAGGCGTTGCGTAAGTAATGGACCATTGTCATACATCAGTTTAGAAGTTCATCCCTTTAGGGGATTGAGAGTGTCACGCATGAGAACATGGAGCTATTTACTCTATCACATGATCTATTAATTGGTATCTTTGCCTTTGGCTATCTAGCCATTATTTTCGAGTTTCATATCCGAGTCAATAAAGCAGCCGTTGCCCTTTTTACCGCGGCAATTTGCTGGGTGATCTACTTTGTTGGCGATCCTCAGCCGCTAAAGACAAGCCTGCATGTTTTAGGAGAAAACCTAAGCGATGTTTCGCAGATTCTCTTTTTTCTTCTCGGAGCAATGACATTGGTCGAGCTTATCGATTCTCATAAAGGGTTTAATACCTTTATTTGCTATTTGCATACCCGTTCTAGGCGGAAAATGCTTTGGGTGATTGCTTTTATTGCTTTTTTTCTATCCGCCGTACTCGATAACTTGACAACGACGATTTTGATGATTTCTATTTTGCGGAAGTTGATTCCTCATCGAAGCGAGCGTTTTATTTACTCTTGTATGGTCATTGTGGCAGCTAATGCAGGGGGAGCGTGGACCCCTATCGGAGATGTGACAACAACGATGCTTTGGATCGGCGGGCAGATCACAACAGTAAAAGTGATCAAAGAGATCTTTTTGCCCAGTGTTGTTTCACTTTTGGTTCCGTTGGTGTTTTATACGCTTTTCCTTAAAGGAGATTTTCCTAAGTCTGAGGTTGACTTTCGCGATGAGCCTTTAGAGCCAGGTGCTCATCTCGTGTTTTTTGCGGGAATCGCGCTCTTCCTTTTTGTGCCTATTTTTAAATGGTTGACTGGATTACCTCCGTTTATGGGAATGTTGACCTCGTTATCTATTATGTGGCTAGTTACAGATGTAATGCACCATAAGCATGAATTTCGCAAGCACCTGCGGGTTCCCCATATTCTAACGAAGATCGATGTGTCGAGTATTCTTTTTTTTCTGGGAATTTTACTCACCATTAATGCTGTAGAAACAACAGGTTTATTGAGCGCTTCAGCTGACTGGTTAGATCAATACGTTGGGAGTGATGCAATCATTGCGACAATCATTGGAATTGTTTCGGCAATCATCGACAATGTGCCTCTTGTTGCGGCTACGATGGGAATGTATGATCTGCAAGTTCAGCCACCTGACTCTCCTCTTTGGTTAATGATCGCCTATACGGCGGGAACTGGGGGAAGTATTCTCGTCATGGGTTCATCAGCTGGAGTTGCTTTGATGGGTCTAGAAAAGGTGGATTTTGTCTCCTACCTAAAAAAGATGAGCCTGCCGGTGTTGGTTGGTTACATTTTAGGAATCTTATTTTACGCTTTTCTTTTTTAGCCGAAGAACTTGGGCCAGGTAAATGGGTTTTAACAGAGGCTCCCCCGCAAAATTCAAATCAATATCCATAGGTCGCACTCACAGGTACTATCCAACTGCCGGATAAGGTCGCTTAACTAGAAAAAATTCCTGTAAATGGTAAGCGTCGTTTCTAATCCGTATTTCTCACAAGGCTCTGGAAAAATTTGGAGCATCTGTTTTTCGAATATTTCAAGGAGCTCTTTTGGAAATGGTTACAACCATTCCCTGCAAGATCTCAATTAGAAATCTCGAAAAACATCTTGCTTAAGCTTTTTAGCAGAGCTTGTGAGAAATACGGGCTAAACGTCTTTTTGCAAATCTGCACTCGATGCATCCATTTTTTTTCGAGATTTTAAAAACCCAAGTTGTGTGGTCTCACTCTTTTTTCACCTGTCCAAGAGTTGAATTTTCAGCATACTTGAATAAAGTAGATGAAAATTCAACTCTTGGACAGGTGAAAAAAGAGAATTTTAGATGAGCAATTATACCACATAACTTAGGTTAAAAGGATAATTTCTAGGGGAGGCTCTAGGCCTCATCTTTCATTAGGAAAGTCAATTTTATCAATTTATGAAAAAAGCATTGCATAAAAAATCAGCGGAAAAGTATAGTGGTAGCTTCTCTCAACCGCTGGCAGCAGCGAAGAGAAGAAAAGCAACGCCAAAGAGCTTGCAAATGCTATTTTGACAGTAAAAGAGAAGTGACAAAGTTTAAGGTTTTGAGCGTACATTGTGTCGAAAGACATAAATACGCCCCTATTTAAATTTTTTTTATTGAGAATTTGATCCTGGTTCAGATTGAATGCTGACGGCGTGGATGAGGCATGCAAGTCGAACGAAATAGTGAGCTTGCTCGCTATTTAGTGGCGAAAGGGTTAGTAATACATGAGTAACTTGCCTCTTACCTGGGGATAACGGCTGGAAACGGCCGCTAATACCGAATGAGGAGGATCGAGGAAACTCGATCTCTTCAAAGTGGGGGACCGGCAACGGCCTTGCGGTAAGAGAGAGGCTCGTGGGATATCAGCTTGTTGGTGTGGTAACGGCGCACCAAGGCTAAGACGTCTAGGCGGACTGAGAGGTTGACCGCCAACACTGGGACTGAGACACTGCCCAGACTCCTACGGGAGGCTGCAGTCGAGAATCATTCGCAATGGGCGAAAGCCTGACGATGCGACGCCGTGTGGACGATGAAGGCCTTTGGGTTGTAAAGTCCTTTCGCTAGGGAACAAGAGAGAGCAACGAATAATTGCTCGATTTGAGGGTACCTAGTAAAGAAGCACCGGCTAACTCCGTGCCAGCAGCTGCGGTAATACGGAGGGTGCAAGCATTAATCGGATTTATTGGGTGTAAAGAGCGCGTAGGCGGGCAAGTCAGTCAGATGTGAAATTCCGAAGCTCAACTTCGGAGCTGCATTTGAAACTGCTTGCCTTGAGGGTAGACGGGGAAAACGGAATTCCACATGTAGCGGTGAAATGCGTAGATATGTGGAAGAACACCTGTGGCGAAAGCGGTTTTCTAGTTTATTCCTGACGCTGAGGCGCGAAAGCAAGGGTAGCAAACAGGATTAGATACCCTGGTAGTCCTTGCCGTAAACGATGCATACTTGGTGTAGCTGGACTCAACCCCGGCTGTGCCGTAGCTAACGTGTTAAGTATGCCACCTGAGGAGTACGCTCGCAAGAGTGAAACTCAAAAGAATTGACGGGGGCCCGCACAAGCAGTGGAGCATGTGGTTTAATTCGATGCAACGCGAAGAACCTTACCCAGGTTTGACATATAGAGGACCGCATCAGAAATGATGTTTCCCGCAAGGGCCTTTAAACAGGTGCTGCATGGCTGTCGTCAGCTCGTGCCGTGAGGTGTTGGGTTAAGTCCCGCAACGAGCGCAACCCTTGTCGCTAGTTACCAACGCATTTTGGCGGGGACTCTAGCGAGACTGCCCAGGTTAACTGGGAGGAAGGTGAGGATGATGTCAAGTCCGCATGGCCTTTATACCTGGGGCTACACACGTGCTACAATGGTCAGTACAGAAGGCAGCGAAGCCGAAAGGTGGAGCAAATCCCTAAAACTGATCTCAGTTCGAATTGAAGTCTGCAACTCGACTTCATGAAGTTGGAATTGCTAGTAATGACGTGTCAGCAATAACGTCGTGAATACGTTCCCGGGCCTTGTACACACCGCCCGTCAAATCATGGAAGTTGGTTTCACCCGAAGTCGTTGACTTAACCGCAAGGGGAGAGGCGCCGAAGGTGAGGCTGATGACTCGGATTAAGTCGTAACAAGGTAGCCGTACCGGAAGGTGTGGCTGGATCACCTCCTTTTATGGACAAAGAATGTAGCTTTAGTGTTACAGTCTTATGGTTGGGCAAACCTTAAGCTTTTGTCGCTTCCCTTTCACTGTCAATTGAGCAGTCGAAAATGTTATCTTGACAGTTATTAAAATCAAGTAGTTGTAAGTAAATTTCAATCAGCGTTTGAGAATACAAAAAAATCGTGTTTTGGGCTCAATCAGCTCATTTTCTTTGCCTTTTTGGCTGAGGATGAGATGATTGAGTCTAAGATTATTTATAGATTAAGCTAGTAAGAGCTGTTGGTGGATGCCTTGGCATTGAAAGGCGATGAAGGACGTGCGTACCTGCGATAAGCTCCGGCGAGCTGGATAGAAGCTTTGAGCCGGAGATTTCCGAATGGGGAAACCCAGTAGAGTTAATCCTCTACTATTTCCAACTGAATTCATAGGTTGGAAAGGCGATACCTGCCGAATTGAGACATCTAAGTAGGCAGAGGAAAAGAAATCAACCGAGATTCCCGTAGTAGCGGCGAGCGAAGTGGGAAGAGCCCAAACCGAAAATTTTATTTTCGGGGTTGTAGGGCTGATCATTAAAGCAATAAAATGAGCTTAGCATAATCATCTGGGAAGGTGAACAAGATAGGGTGATAGTCCCGTGTGCGAAAGGTGAGTTTTAGGTGAGATCAGTTCCTGAGTAGGGCCGGACACGTGAAACCCGGTCTGAATCTGGGGGGACCACCCTCCAAGGCTAAATACTCGTCAATGACCGATAGTGTACAAGTACAGTGATGGAAAGGTGAAAAGGACCCCTGTTAGGGGAGTGAAATAGAACCTGAAACCAGCAGCTTACAAGCGGTCAGAGGCCTATGCCTTCTTTTAGGAGGAATGGCTGATGGCGTGCCTTTTGCATGATGAGCCAGCGAGTTATGCTGCATGGCTAGGTTAAAGAACATCCGTTCTGGAGCCGAAGTGAAAGCAAGCGTGAATAGCGCGATATAAGTCGTGCGGTGTAGACACGAAACCAAGTGATCTATCCATGGCCAGGATGAAGCATTGGTAATGCGATGTGGAGGTCCGAACCAGTATCTGTTGAAAAAGATTTGGATGAGCTGTGGATAGGGGTGAAAGGCCAATCAAACTTGGAGATATCTTGTTCTCTCCGAAATAACTTTAGGGTTAGCCTCGACTATTGTTTCTTCTGGGGGTAGAGCACTGGATTCCCAAGGGGGCCTACCGGCCTACCAACGGAAACCAAACTCCGAATACCAGAAGAGCCAAGTCGGGAGATAGACAGTGGGGGATAAGCTTCATTGTCGAGAGGGGAACAGCCCAGATCGCCGATTAAGGCCCCTAATTCTATGCTAAGTGGGTAAGGATGTGAAGTTTCTAAGACAGTTGGAATGTTGGCTTAGAGGCAGCCACCATTTAAAGAGTGCGTAATAGCTCACCAATCGAGAGACTTTGCGCCGATAATAAGCGGGACTAAGCATAGAGCCGAAATCGCGGGTAAAAGCATTTTTTGCTTTTGCGGTAGGAGAGCGTAGTATGGGCAATGAAGGTGTACCGTAAGGAGCACTGGAGCGCATACTAGTGACGATGCATGGCATAAGTACACGATAAAGGAAGTGAGAATCTTCCTCGCCGAAAACCTAAGGTTTCCAGGGTAAAGCTCGTCTTCCCTGGGTTAGCCGGCCCCTAAGTTCAGGCTGAAAAGCGTAGGCGATGGGAAGCAGGTTAAATATTCCTGCGCCACCTAAGACTATGGTGATGGGATGACGAAGTATGTTAAGCACGCGGGCTATTGGATGTCCGTTTTTCTATGAGGTTGGCTAGTAGGTAAATCCGCTGGCATGAGACTAGGTAGAAGACAAGGGGAATCTTCGGAGGAACCGATGGTGTAGCGCTAAGCTTCCAAGAAATAATCTCTAGCCGTCGATGGTGACCGTACCAAAACCGACACAGGTGGGTGAGAAGAGTATTCTAAGGCGCGCGAGACAACTCTCGTTAAGGAACTCGGCAAATTATCCTCGTAACTTCGGGAGAAGAGGAACCTCTGAATGTGACAGCCTTCGCGGCTTGAGCGTTTGGGGGTCGCAGAGAAATGGCCCAGGCGACTGTTTAACAAAAACACAGCACTATGCAAACTCGTCTAAGAGGAAGTATATGGTGTGATGCCTGCCCAATGCCAAAAGGTCAAAAGGAGGTGTTAGCTTTTCGGAGCAAAGCACTGAATTTAAGCCCTGGTGAATGGCGGCCGTAACTATAACGGTCCTAAGGTAGCGAAATTCCTTGTCGGGTAAGTTCCGACCTGCACGAATGGCGCAACGATCTGGGCGCTGTCTCGACGAGAGACTCGGTGAAATTGTAGTAGCGGTGAAGATGCCGTTTACCTGCAGCTAGACGGAAAGACCCCGTGAACCTTTACTGTAATCTGATATTGGCTTTTGACTTGTCATGTGTAGGATAACCGGGAGGCAGTGAAAGAGATTCGTCAGGATTTCTGGAGCCACCCTTGAAATACCGGTCTTGATAAGTTGGAAATCTAACGAAGCCCCGTGAATCCGGGGTTCGGACATTGTCAGACGGGCAGTTTGACTGGGGCGGTATCCTCCTAAAAAGTAACGGAGGAGTCCAAAGTTTGTTTCATCGTGGTTGGCAATCACGAGTAGAGCGTAAAGGTATAAGACAAATTAACTGCGAGACCAACGAGTCGAGCAGATACGAAAGTAGGGCTTAGTGATCCGGCGGTTGAAAGTGGAATCGCCGTCGCTTAACGGATAAAAGGTACTCCGGGGATAACAGGCTTATCGCCACTAAGAGTTCATATCGACGTGGCGGTTTGGCACCTCGATGTCGGCTCATCGCATCCTGGGGCTGGAGAAGGTCCCAAGGGGTTGGCTGTTCGCCAATAAAAGCGGTACGCGAGCTGGGTTCAAAACGTCGTGAGACAGTTTGGTCCCTATCTGCTGTAGGCGTAGGATACTTGAGAAGAGCTGCTTCTAGTACGAGAGGACCGAAGTGGACGAACCAATGGTGTTCCGGTTGTTGTGCCAATGGCATTGCCGGGTAGCTATGTTCGGAAAGGATAAGCGTTGAAAGCATCTAAACGCCAAGCCTCCTTCAAGATAAGGTATCCCTATGAGATTCCCAGAAGACGACTGGGTTGATAGGCTGGGTGTGTAAGCGCAGCAATGTGTTGAGCTAACCAGTACTAATCTATCCATCGGCTTGATCTTTCTTTTTTTTTGCAAATCAAACGCTGTTTAAAATTTACTTATTTTTTTCTTGGCGGCTATAGAGAAGGGGAAACACCTGATCCCATCCCGAACTCAGCAGTTAAGCCCTTCATCGCCGATGGTACTGTGCACTAGAGTACGGAAGAGTAGGGCGTCGCCAAGTTTTTTTATTTCCAAAATTCGCTGAGACATTCCACCTCAGCCAGACACCGCATGTTATGTTGGAAGTTAATGCTTGATCTGAGATCGTGTAAGCCCGGCAGAGCATAGGCTGATCGCACTCGTAAAAACTCCTTTATTTAGGAGGATCTTGCAAAAATCGCTTTCGAAGGGAAATTCCGCAAACAACCCTTGGTTAAAGACAGTTTAGCATATCATAAAAATGATGAAATTTCCTCTTTTTCCCCAGACATAAATTGACATTTTCTATACGAATGCTTTGCATTGGAATTTGTGGTGTCAGCAGCTTTTGGAATGCTGCGTCTTATTGCTTTGGCACTCTTTAAGCACTTGATTATGGAAGGTTTTCATTAACCAACGCGTAGCATCAGGCACAACGCCGGTGCCAATTTTATGATGACTAATTTGAACAATAGGCATCACTTCTTTGTTGCTGGACGTGATAAAAGCAGCGTCAAACGATGGAATTTCTTCTTGTTGAATCGTTCTTGTTTCTATTGGAAAGTGCTCTTTAGCGATTTCTAGAATCACTTTGCGCGTAATTCCTGGGAGAATATGGCTTGCAGGGGTGATTAAAGTGCCCTGTTTAAAGGCAAAGAAATTGGAAAATCCCGCTTCTAAGATCGCTCCTTTGCCGTCGACGAAAAGAACGTCGGTGCAATCTTTTTTAGATCGTTGCATCGCGACAAGGGCGGGCAAGTATTCAGTCGTTTTTGCACTTGGGAAGCGACGGCAACACGTTATTGTATCAAGTATAGCCCCTTTTTTATAAAGATGTTTGGGGTATGGAACAAAGGGAGAAGCGATCAAAATAAGATGAGGCTTGCCAGACGGGAAGTACCCATCTTCAGATGGGCCACCAGTAAGAATAAACTTGATACCAACATCCTCAAAAGAAACCCTATTGATTGCTTCTTGAACAATGGCTGTTAACTCATCGATGGTTTTGGCAAAGGGAATTCCTACCTCAGTAGCCGAGTTTTTGAAGCGCAATAAATGATCGAGTAGACGAAAAGGGTAGCGGTCATAGGTGCGCAAGTATTCAGATACACCGTAGCCGCGTGCGATACTCAAGTCAAAAACGGAAATTTTTGCATGACTAGGTGCAATAAAATCATTGTCGAGATAAATCAGTGGTTCCAAGTGAGCTCCTTGTTTCTAAGGCCAAAATAGCATAGTGGGTGAATATTGGAGAACTTAAAACCCAAGCCCGCGTCTTCTGATCGCTCATCTAAAATTTTCTTTCTTCACCTTTTGGAATGGGTCGCATGCGGGCATTGTTCACTTCTCCTTGGGAATTTTCGACCACTTTAACATGCCTTTCGCGATGATTTTACCTGTAAAAATGCAGAGAGCAAAGTGTGCGAAAAAGTGAACAAGTCCCGCATGAACCCTATCCCAAAAACTGTAAGTGGTTGATAATCAATGAAAATTCAAAAATTCGACACACAAGGGGTGAACTTGGGCTGAGTAACTATATCACACAACTTGGGTTTAAAAAAAATTGATTGATCTTAACCAAAAAATAGATTTATTGCTAGTATTGAAACCCAAGCCAGCGCTTGCTCCTTACGCTAAAGCAAGGGGTATCAGTGGTTTGGAGGTTGTATGAAAAAGCCAACGCGATTTCGCACTATTTTGTTGATTTGCCTAGTGCTAAGCTGCTTTTCTGCGGGTTATTTTTATCAGCAAAAACGTAAGCAGCAAAAACGCGACTACTATAAACGCGAATTAATCGCCGCAACACATGTTAATTTGGACGGAGAAGAGGGCTACTGGGATATTGAGCGCTATTTAAAAGTGTGTCAATTTCATTTCCGTCGAGCAATAAAAGGTATGCGGGAATATGATGGAAATCATTTCGAGCCCTCTAATCACCGGCTTGATTGCAGCCTAATTGAAAATTCATTTTTAGCAAAAGTACGCAATCCTCCGAAGTGGATTGTTGATCAAGTAGAAAGTGAGTTTGAGTATTACATTAAGAGGCCTTATGGGAAGCAAGCGCTAAAAGAAATGGAGCGCAAGTTAACGCAGAAGAAAGAGCTTCTTCCTTGGCTGATTAAATATAAAATCTACCAAGGAAAAATCTATCTTAAAACCTATGGCCCCCATTCCTACTTTCTTCCTTGGGTGGCTGCTGTTTTTTACCGATTATGCCAATTCGGAGGCCTTCCGGATATGGAGTTTTTCACTTCCTTTTCTGATGTCCTTACTGATTGTAAAGATATTCCAGCGCCGATTTTTGCTTTTAGTAAGCGGCGAGATGATCCCTTTGTGGTTGCCATGCCTGACTATGAAATGTGCCGCACCTATGAAGCGTTCAATCAAGCGCTAGCGGAGGGGGTGCAGCGGTGGCCTTGGCAGCAAAAAGAAGAAAGAGTTTTTTGGCGTGGCGGAACGACTGGAGGTAATTATTGTCAGCCCAATTGGAAAAAGATTCCTAGAGTAAGGCTAGTTGAGCTGTCAGAAGAGTTTCCGAATGAAATCAACGCGCGCTTTTCTAGTTTATCTACAGAAGCCAAGCAGAATGCCGAGTTTGTCTCTTGTTGTGCTATGCATGGGGAATTTGTTTATCCCCAGGATGCCATGCGCTATAAATACTTGATCGATGTTGATGGAACGGGGACAACCTTTTCCCGTTATTACTGGATTCTCTATTCAAATTCGGTTCCTTTCAAACAGCAAACAGCGCTCATGCAGTGGTACTATTCAGGACTTAAGCCCTATATCCACTATATCCCAGTTAAAAGTGATTTTAGTGATCTTATTGATCAAGTGATGTGGGCCGAGCGCCATGATGATGAGGCAAAGCGCATTGCCCAAAACAGCGCCCGCTTCGCGCAAGAAAACCTTACGGCCGAGAATACCCTTGTTTATCTTTACCTCATACTGCAGAAATACGCAACGCTATATTCGCCAGATCTTTAGCGCGGATTGCTCACAAGCTCTGCAAAAAGTTATTTATCGAGGCTCCTACGCAAAATTCCATTTCGAGTGAAATTTTGCGTAGGAGCCTCTATCGAGATAGGTTTTTATTTATCAAAAGTAGAGCGTAAAACCCATTCCTTCAGGTGTGGCATGTAACGCTCACCCAATTTCTTGCTGTTGCTTAATATATCCGTAATTCGTCACCAAAAAAGAAAATTTTGATTTCGTAAAGCAATCAGCTATGCTGGTTCGCATGAAACTAGCATCGCAAAATATAGATAACCTGGGCCTTGTCGTGGGCATGTGTGAAGAGA
>JBCCHO010000026.1:0-13714 GCA_039028715.1 Chlamydiota bacterium
AAAAAGTTGAGCAAGATGTTTTTCGAGATTTCAAGGAGATCTTGCAGGGAATGGTTGTAACCATTTCCAAAAGAGCTCCTTGGAATCTCGGAAAACAGATGCTCCAAATTTTTCCAGAGCCTTGTGAGAAATGCGGGTTATAACCAATGGGAGTTTTTCCAGGAACGTAAAGCGTTGTCCACTCTTTCAGATCAACATTTTTGGGAAACCATTGAAAAGACCCCTTCTCCCTTTAAGGGAAAGGAAGATCGTCCTATTAATCTAGGAGTCAAAACATTTCAAAATCTTTCATATTTACAACAGGAAATGGTACTTTCCTGCACAAAGATTTCTGGTTATGTGAAAAAGTACCTTATCAGCTCTTCCTTTAAGGGAACAGTTTTAGATCTCGGCTGTGGGATTGGCCCTAATGCAATCCCACTTGTCGTTAAGGGATGCGCTGTCATTGTAATTGATAAACAACAATTCGCTATTAATAAATACAAAATACGTGAAATAAACTCTCTTCTAACTTATGAGCAAGGTTTTAACAGGGCTACAACCATTGTCGGAGATATCACAGAGATAGCTTATCCAACATCCGTCGACGCTGTTATTTGCGTTGATGTCCTTCCCTATCTTTACCCTGGTCAACTTAGAACGACAATGCAGAAAATTTTTCAATCTCTTTGCCCAGGTGGAAAGTTCATTGGAACTCTATTTTTCAAGCCAACAGAAACAAATACCCTTATCACAATAGGGATGCAAAAAATGGGCGCTCATTTTTATCTCGGAAAAGCACTTGCTTATGCAATCATCACTCGCTCTGGGTTCCAAATCAAGCAAGCAAGGGAACAAATAGAAGGGCAAGGCCAGTATCAACTCCACGCCTTAGAGTTTATTGCAGAAAAGCCTATGGCTAGCCCAAGTTCACCGCTTGTAGTGACAAGCTCGGGTCAAGCTTCGCCTTATTAAAAAAAACCTCATGGCTCCTTTGCACGTTCCGCAAGAGGTTTTTCACGTGGGCTTGGGTTTTTATAGCAAAGCCTGAAACGCTTTTTCATCGAGAATCTCGACGCCGAGTTTTTTTGCTTTATCGAGTTTCGAGCCCGGCTCGCTACCAGCAACAACGTAGTCGGTTCTTTGGCTGACTGAGGCGCTCACTTTACCGCCGCGCTCTTTGATCAGGTTTCCCGCTTCGCTTCGGGTGTATGCTTCTAGCGTCCCTGTCAAAACAATTGTTTTTCCCGTAAGCGCGTGGTTTGTCCTCTTTTTATTCGGCGGCTTTGGTACAACCCCGAGCTGGAAAAGCGCTTCGACTTCTGCGAGGTGCGCTTCATCGGCCAAGTAGGTGCAAATCGACTCGGCAACCTTAGGGCCGACTCCGTCAATTTCACAAAGCTCTTCTAACGACAGTTTTTTGAGCGCATCAAAGCTCTGGGCATGCTCAGCTAATAGCTCGGCTGAGCGCTCGCCAACATAAGGAATTCCAAGGGCAAAAATAAGCCGCGCCAACGTCGTTGTTTTCGATCGCTCGATGCTCTTAAGTAGGTTTGCTATTGATTTTTCTTGGAATCCCTCCAACCCACTTAGATCATCAGCTGTGAGTCGATAAATATCGGACGGGCGATTGATACATTTGGCATCGATGAGTTTTTTAATGATTTCAGGGCCGAGATGGTCGATATCGAGCGCTTTTTTGCTGACAAAAAAAGCGATCCGCCGCTCGTTTTGACCACCACAATCAGTGCGATTTGGGCACCGAACGGCAACTTCTTTTTCAGCGCGGACAACCTCAGTCCCACAAATTGGGCAATGTGTCGGCATCTGCCACGGCACTGTCTTGGCTGGCCGTTTTTTGAGCACAACTTCAACGACTTTGGGAATCACATCGCCCCCTTTCTCGATGATGACCCGGTCACTGACGCGGATATCTTTGCGGATGACTTCTTCTTCATTGTGCAGCGTTGCTCGCGAAATCGTGCTTCCCGCAAGCAATGTCGGCGCTAACAGCGCCACCGGAGTGAGCACGCCTGTACGCCCGACTTGGACGTCAATCGATTCCACAGTCGTTTCGGCTTGCTCTGGGGCGAATTTGTAAGCGACGGCCCAGCGAACACTTTTGCTCGTCGCTCCTAAACGCTCGTGATCGCTGAGCTTGTTGACTTTGACGACAATGCCATCAATTTCAAACGGGAGCGTGTGCCGCGTGCGCTCAATGCGATCGGCAAAAGCCAAAATATCCTCGATGGTGCGGCAAGCAGCAAAATGCTCTTCTTTGCCAACTGGTAATCCGGTTGCCGCTAAAAACTGATGAACTTCCACCTGCTCGCTTAGGGTGTGGTCGCCAGCTACAATGCCGTAGCAAATGATCGCTAGGTTTCGCTTTGCTGTCTCTGTTGTATCGAGTAGTTTCAGCGATCCAGCAGCAGCATTGCGCGGATTAGCCCATAAAACATCGCCAGCATCTTCTCGTTGCTGATTGAGCTGTTGGAATGTCTGCTTTGTGATAAAAACTTCTCCGCGCACCTCAAGCATCTGGGGAAGTTTTTTGCCTGTTAGCTCGCTCGGCAAAGACTTGATAGTTGCAATATTTGCCGTAATCTCATCGCCTTTTTTGCCGTCGCCTCTCGTGAGTGCACGCGTCAATTTACCATCGGTGTAGCAAAGAGACACGGCGACACCATCGAGCTTAAGTTCAGCGCAAAATAAAAGCTCTTTTTGCCCAAGTAATTTTTCTGTCCGCTCGACAAATGCGACAAGCTCTTCTCTTGAATAGCTGTTGCTCAGTGAAAGCATCGGAACTGTATGTTTGGCTTGCTTAAATCCCTTGGTTTTCTCTCCTCCTACTTTACGCGTTGGAGTATCGACCGGGACCCAGTCGGGATGCTCGCTTTCTATCTGTTCTGCTGTTTTGACGAGCAGATCGTAGGCATAATCGGAAATTTCTGGCTGGTGGTGCTGGAAATAGAGCGCATCATGGCGGCGAATGTCGTCGAGAAGCTTGAGATATTCCTGTTTGTTCACACAACCTCTATTATCAGTGTCGCCAGCGGTGGCAAGGTGATCGTCAAAGTCTTTTCGCTGACTGATGGCTTTTTATCTATCATGCCATATCCTCCATATTCAAGCGAATCAGTGGTAAAAATTTGGCGCACGTGGCAGCTTTCTTTAAAGGAAAACGTTTCTTGTATGCGCGCTTGAACGCCAAAGTGATGGATGCAGAGCAGAGTTTGCCGGTTTCCCCGTCTGAAATAGGCCAAAACGGGCTTGTTCTCTCCCTTATCAACCCATTCAAAACCACTTCGCTCAAAATCGCGAGAAAATAAGGCCTCGGTTGTGCGGTATATTTGGTAAAGAGCTCGTAGGCAACGATGCAGTTTTTGGTGATACGGAACGTTGAGTAGCTCCCAATGCACTTCTTCGTTGCTCGCCCACTCGTGCCACTGACCGAGGTCATTTCCCATAAAAAGTAATTTTTTTCCGGGGTGACAGATCATGTAGCTGATCAAAAGCCGCACATTAGCAAATTTTTGCCATTCGTTGCCCGGCATTTTCGACAGCAAACTCTTTTTGCCATGAACAACTTCATCATGAGATAAGGGCAACACAAACCGTTCATCAAAGAAGTAGCTCATTTCATGGACGAGGTCACTTAAGTGACGCTCGCGCTTGTCGAGGGGTCGCGCGAAAAAGCGCAGTGTATCGTTCATCCAGCCAAGTGACCATTTGCCATCAAATCCTAGCCCGCCTCGATCAACCGCTGCCGTAACGCCGGGAAAGGCGTGCGATTCTTCAGCAATGAGCAAGACATCGGGAAACTCGGCCTTCACACGGCTGGTAAGTTGGCGCAAAAAAGCGATCGCCGCTAGATTTTCATTTCCCCCTTTTTCATTGGGAATCCACTCTCCTTGCTTGCGCTCAAAATTTAAATACACCATCGACGACACAGCATCGATCCGGAAGCCGTCGATATGCATTTCTCGCAAATAAAACAATGCACTTCCAATGAGAAAGTTGGCGACTTCGTAACGGCCAAAGTTAAAGATATGGGTCGTCCACTGCGGGTGGAATCCTTGCTTTGGGTCTAGGTGTTCGTAAAGACAGGTGCCATCAAAGCGGGCTAGGGCATGGTCGTCGATTGGGAAGTGGCCGGGAACCCAATCGAGAATCACCCCAATTTGACTGCGGTGCAGGGCATCGACAAAAAACTGGAAATCTTCAACCGTGCCGTAGCGCCGAGAAATGGCATAATAGCCAGATACCTGATAACCCCACGATTCGTCTAGCGGGTGTCCCATGATCGGCATCAACTCGATATGGGTGTATCCCATGTGATGGCAGTAATCGATGAGTTGTGGTGCGAGTTCTCGGTATGTTTTAAACTGGTTGCGCTCTCGCTTCCAAGAACCGAGGTGAATTTCATAGATGTTGAGCGGCAAAGAGCAAAACTGCTGCGCTTTTCGCTGCTCTAACCATTGTTCATCGCGCCAAGTATAACGATCGATGGCGCAAATGACCGAGCGCGTTTGAGGGCGCATTTCCCCCTGAAAAGCGTAAGGATCTGCTTTTTGCAAAAACTCTTTCTCACGGGTATAAATCCCAAACTGGTACCGCTCTCCAAGTGATAATCCCGGCACAAACAGCTCCCAGACGCCTGAGCTTCCCATTTGCCGCATCGGATGTAGCTTTGGGCTCCAATCGTTAAAATGCGCCATCAAGACGACTCCGACGGCACAAGGAGCCCAAACGGCAAACTTGACCCCTTCGACGCCCTGATGGCGCACCCAATGTCCACCCAGCGCGCGGTAAATATTCCAGTGGCATCCTCGATTCCAGAGCTGCTCATCGCGCCGAGTGAATGTAGGCAAAAAAGCATAGGGATCGCACGCCATAAGACCAGTTGGATGGGTCACAACATAGTCGGCAGCCGTTACCGGCGCTGAAAGTTCTAACTGAAAAATTCCACTGGGGTGAACGCGCTCAAGAGCCCGCTTTTCCCCTCGCAGCCAAATCGCGGCTTCCTCTTGCTGTGGGCGCCACAAGCGAATCAGCTTTCCTTCTTTGTGCAGTCCAAGAAGCCGATGAGGTTGACCTCTTTCTCCAGCAGCAAACTGACAATACATCGCCTCGAGTTCCATGCTTTTTCCCTCGCCGAAGCTCGAATTTCTATCTTTGGAAACAATCGAGAAAATAGCGCTCACTTGCTTTTAAGAAAATAGGAGCGTCGATAGAAACGCGCTGTCCCCGATCTTTCCGGTGCGTCCGAATTCGAAATGATTTTTCCCCAGCCGGGAATCTCAGCTGAGCAGTGCATTCCTGGCGCGCCGTCAACACGAGCCTTCGGATCCGTTTTTTTGACCACTCGAAATCGAGTGTCACATCAGGTGTTGCTTGAACGCCAATCAGTCGCCCTGCATGCAACTCTTTTGGTAAACAGGGAAGAATTTTATAATCACCTAGGCGATTTTTGTGAAAAAAAAGCGATCGAATCAGCGCTGCTCCTTTGGTCAGCAGAAAAAGCGGTGAATATTGGCGATCTCGCATAGAGTGCGCATCAACGTTTCCAATAGCGCGATGTTCCCAATAATGGACATCAAAAAAGTAGGGAACGAAGATCCCGTCGAAAAACAGGCGAAAGAGCTTCAGCAATTCCCGGCCAACAAATGCGCTTGCCTTTTTTTCAATAAGGGCTTCTAACTGCTGCATGTGTGTTGCAGCAGCTCCTGCAACTGGCGTCACTGCTGGAACGTTTTGTCCCAAGGCAAACCAAATAGGCAAAATTTCTTCGAGCTGGTTGCGCCGCTTGATCAAATCCCAATCTTGCGTTTTATGGCAGCCAAAGTGGATTTCTTCGGTTTTGGGTTCCTCTTTTTGTCGGTGATTGATCGGCAACACCCATTGCTCTTTGCGCTGCAAAACAAAGCGCTCCCCAGAACATGAAAAAGCCATTGTCGCCGCTGGGCAGCGATCGAGCTGCAAAGTCAACCCGCATTTCTCGCCAGGTCGTGAGCAAGATTGGGCAGCTTGATAAGAATAGATGCAGTAGGAAAAGTGTCCTTGATCATTTGTCAAAAAAAAGCGCACGGCAGCGCGTTTTAGGTCTTGCATCACCATAAAGGTCTTAACAAAGTCTACCTCGTCTAATCTGATCTCAAGGCCATCTTTTTTTTCTTGGCCGAGAAAAGACAATACCAGCCGCGTCGGGTACGCGGTCACTTGCCAGCTACTTGCTGGAATGAGCAGCTTGGTTCCAGGCAAATAGGAAAAGGGGCGCAACGGGCAGCGGATACGGATCTCTTTTACCATTTCACTTCTCCTTTCAACCCAGTTGCTTGATTCGCTGTACACGTCACTCGCACAATCTCATTTGGCCGCACGCCGGTTTTTGGAACATAGACAGGTAAAAAGTTATCGCTATGACCAAATAAATCACCGCGAACTTGCTCACTATTGCCTTCTATCAAGATATTGAGTGTCGAGCCAACATAACGCATGCGATGCTCAAAGGCCATTTGATCGGCAAGGGCATTGAGTTGCTGCTTCCGCTGTTGGATCACAGCGACAGGCGTTTTCTCGTCCATTCGCGACGCACGCGTTTTTGGACGATCACTATAGGGAAAAATATGCACTTTGGCAAACTGAACTTCGCGCACTACAGCCAACGTTTCAGCAAAATCGCGGTCGGTTTCACCGGGAAAACCGACAATCACATCGGTTGTAAAGGTGAACCGGTCACTTTTCGCCTTTAGCCGAGAGACCGTTTGAAAAAAATCTTGCTTCGTGTACTTGCGCCGCATCCGTTTGAGCACGACGTTAGAGCCCGCCTGCAAGACGATGTGCATCGAGTGACATGTTTTTTCCCCAAAGATGATTGCATCGAGAAGAGCATCATCGACCTCGTCGGGATCGATCGAAGACAGTCTGAGCCGAGCGAGTCCCGGCAAGCGGTCTAACGTCCGCACAAGATCAGCTAACGACGTCGCTGGCTGGGTTGCTCCATCAAAATCGCCAATATTAATTCCCGTTAATACCACTTCGCGATAACCTTGCTCGATCAATTGTTCAACTTCGCGCACGATAGCTGCAACAGGGCGCGATCGAGAGCGACCCCTCACAAACGGAATCACACAGTAGCTGCAATAGGAGTTGCACCCGTCTTGCACTTTGACAAAAGCGCGTGTATGCGCTTGAAAATGGTTGATCGCAAACTCAGGCCACTCTTCTTCTGGGAAGACCTCGGCCAATAGCGTCTCTTTGCGGGCGTTGGGAACGCAGCGCAGTTTAACGGGAAGTTTTTCTAAAGCCGCGCGTTCGCGCTCGGCCAAACAGCCTGTCACAATCAGCTCATCGGGTTGATACTCGCGACTCAGCTTTCGAATCTGATAGAAACTCCGTTTATCAGCGGATACCGTCACTGTACACGTGTTGACAATGCAAATATCAGCCCGCTCTCCCCGCTTTGCCTCGCAAAAACCCTTTTTCTTTAGCTGGTCGGCATAAGCTTGCGATTCGTACTGATTCGTGCGACAACCTAGTGTGGCAATTTTATATTTTTTTTTCGTCACCGGTCTACTCTTCTATTGAGCAACAACTATGCCATACATAGGTGGTTTCATAAAAGTCCCTACTCAGGTTTGGAGCATCTGTTTCCCCGATATTCCCATCTATTCCCATTGAACCCGGATTTCTCACAAGCTCTGCAAAAAGGTTGAGCAAGATGTTTTTCGAGATTTCTAATTGAGATCTTGCAGGGAATGGTTGTAACCATTTCCAAAAGAGCTCCTTGGAATACTCGGAAAAACAGAGGCTCCAAATTTTTCCAAAGTCTTGTAAGAGATCCACATTAACCTACATATCAAGACTTTAGCCTGCTATTGTGGAAAAAAATTCAAAGCGAGAACTGCGGGCTATGAATGTACATTCGAGGGTGCGTCTCGTCAGGCACTTTATGAAGAAATTTGCTATGGCTTTCATGCTCGTCTTGGTTGCCTGTAGTGGCTTCGGCAATGAACCCGACCTATCTTATATTTTCACACCTAAAGGAAAATCTGACCCATTAGCGGCAAATAAACAGATAGTCAGTAATTTTTACCATGCGATGAGCACGGCAGATACAGCAACTATCGAAAGTTTATTGGCGCCCAAATACCAAGTCCGAGACTCAACAGTTCCCTTTAATTCTTCCTATAGCCAATTCGACGCTTTTAGCAAGAAAATTGGGGTGCGTCTCAAAGCCCTTCACCAAGCTCTTCCTCAACTTAAACTCACGGTCAATCAGTTAATAGCCGAGGGGAATAAAGTTTTTGCTAGTGTCCAAATTGCCGGCGTGCAGCGCGGCCACTTTCTGGGCGCTCAACCAACAGATAAGCCAGTCAACATCCATATTTTCGCTGTTTTTACGTTGAGTCAAGGCAAAATTACCCAAATTGATGAAATTTGGAATCAATTGGAGGTAATGAAGCAAATGGGGTATATTGTTCTTTAGAGACTCCCCTCAAAAATCGCTTTCGCAGGGAAATTTGATGATTTTGACTTGAGAGCTGCTTTTGGTAAATTGACATATCCTGCTAAGGATAGGCAATTTACCAAAAGCAGCTCTCAAGGACAAAAGCGCGAATTTCACTCGAAATGGAATTTTGCGCGAGGAACCTCTTTAGCCCAGATTTCTCACAAGCAAAGAGAGTTTTAACCCAAGCCCGCGCCTGATGATAGCTCGCCTAAAATTCTCTTTTCCCACCTGGCCAACAGTTAAATTTTCACCTGCTTTATTCAAGTATGCTGAAAATTCAACCGTTGGGCAGGCAAAAAACAGAACATTTATCTGAACTATCATCAGATGCGGTCTTGGATTTTTAGATGAGCTGTCATAAGACGCAGCTCAGGTTTCCAAGCAAGTAGATTGGAATACTCGGGAGAAACAGATGCTCCAAATTTTTCCAGAGCCTTGTGAGAAATACGGGTTGAGATGAAAATGCGCCTGTGTATAATGATTTAACCAGGATTAAACCCAAGCCCGCGTCTGATGATAGTTCAGATAAATTTTCTTTTTAAGTGAGAAAAGAGAATTTTAGATGAGCCATCATCAAATGTAACTTGGATTTATAAACCAAACGTATCTACATACTCCTTTTGGAAGAGGTAGTAAGTAGCCTTACCCACAAGCCAAAATTGTCTAAATGCTTGTATGGCAAGCAGCATGAAAAAAATTGCTTTTATTTGCGCCCTTTTCTTTGTCGCCGCCTTTGGTTGCGGCATTGGTTATATTTATTATTTCCAAGAAGACCTCTTGTTTCAAAAAACGACTTTGCCCAAAGACTATACATTCACTTACTCCCAACCGTTTAAAGAAGTTTTTCTTCAAACAGAGCCAGATACGCAGATCAATGCGCTTTATTTTTACACCAAGCAGCCAAAAGGGCTGGTCATTTACTTTCACGGACGCGGTGGAAATCTCGCCAACCAATGGGGAAAAGTTGCTGAGGAGTTCACCTCACGCGGCTACGATTTCTTTATTATGGATTACCGCGGCTTTGGTAAAAGCACTGGGAAGCTGAGTGAAAAATCGCTCTGTTTTGATGCCGAGTTCATTTATGACTATCTCTGTCACTTCTTTTCTGAGAAGCAAATCATCGTTTACGGCAAGTCACTGGGAACGGGAATCGCAACCTACCTCGCCTCAAACCGCAATCCCAAAATGCTCGTATTAGAATCGCCTTATTTTAGTATCTTAGATTTATCACCGCGACATCTCCCCTATTTACCTCGATTTCTGATTCCATTGCTCCTCAAATACCACCTGAGAACTGACCGGTGGATCACAAAGGTCATCTCTCCTATTTATATCTTCCACGGCACACACGACGAACTCGTTCCTTATGATTCTAGCCTTCGATTGCTTAGACTACTGACACATAAAATGAACGCTAACTTGATTACAATTGAACGGGGCAAGCACAACCATTTGCGGAAACATCCAAAATACCAACTCGCCCTCGATGCCCTACTTGGGGGTTCCTCTTAATCCGAGCTGTCATAAGACGCGCGCTTGGGTTTAAAGTTTTTGGCCTAATCTGCTATTCGTGGTCGTCTCTTTGAGGCTATCCCACTATTTATGAGGATAGATTTGTAATAAAACAAAATTTAAATTTATTTTCCGATACCACTTTTTTAATTTTAACGCTTAAATAAATTTCTTTATATTCATTCTCTCGATTAATTTTTTTGACCTGACTATTTAACACCATCATAAATATCTTTTCTAATTTAGCTTTAGAAAGAACTTTTGTACGAATATCCTCATCACCTTGATTTTTCTTATTTCCACTTATGCTGGTTTGATCTTTGTTGGTTACTACGTGTAATACAATTTCTTTGCCTTCAATGCTTTCGATGTTACCTTCATTTATATCTTTCCTACAGTCTAAAATAAATTCTTTAAATAATAGCCTAATACGCTCAACCAGCAGATTGTTATTTTGGATTATTTCATGTTGTTGCTGAGTCGCATCGAAACACAATCTGAATATTTTGCAGATAGGTATAGGACTTGCATAATTGGAGATCAACTCTTGGAGCGCTGTTGGGCAATTATCTTGTTTAAACAAGGTGCGGAATATGCAATTAACCACGTGCCGATGACTATAATTAACCGCATCTGGAGGCCTATAGCGATTTTCTGGGGATAGTTTTAGAAGAGCTTCCTGCAAGGTCTTGGATTTTTCTTGGCCAGTGCTAAGAGCTTTTGGCAACACTGGTCTTGAAAAAAACCCACTTAAAATAGATGTAATAATGTTAGACATAATCTTATAACCCAAGTTGTGTGATATATAGTGCTTCCGATTCAAAATGCAAAAAGATCGATGATTTGGCGCGGCTATTTTGATCGACTTTTTCCCTGGGTTCTTATCCGGCAGGTGGATAAAACCCAGGGAAAAATCGGTCAAAAAGGAAAGGGGACTAGTAGCTAGTGCACGGACCCCTGACTAAAAATCCAATTTTCCGCTGAGATCTTTAAAACTCAAGTTGAGTCGTATAACGGCTCAGATAAAATTCTCTTTTTCCACCTGCCTGAGGCTCAAATTTTCAGCGTACTCTAATAAATTATGCTGAAAATTTGAGCCTCAGGCAAGTAAAAAAAATAGAAAGTTTATCTGAGCCGTTATACGACTCAACTTGAGTTTAAAAAATCATTGCTCTTTTTTGCTTTCTACAAGAAGTTTTTCACATGAGTTTGGGTCTTAACGACATTCCTTGATCTAAAGAGCGCATCCGCTTAAAATTAGAGAGGACACACGGGAATCCTCATCCCGTTTAGAGGATTGAGATGAAAGTGTGCCTTGTGTATAATTATTTGAAAGTTCGCTCACAAACATGTGGTCTTTTCGACGGGATGCTATAGCTTGCGAACCAAACGTATCTACGTATCCCTTTTGGGAAAAGTAGTAGTAGCCTGGGCACGGCCCAAAGTTGTCCAGATGCTTGTCTGACAAGCAGCCAGCCTCTTGTGGGTTTTGCGTAAGCAATAGGTCGCACTCACAGGTTGTAGTAAATGAAAGATGGTCTTTATATGAACAACCCAAAGACATTTTATATTCGCACGTATGGGTGCCAAATGAATGAGCTCGATTCTGAGATTATGGTCGGCTTGCTGGAAAAACGCGGCCTCACTCAAGTCGCCCGTGAAGAAGACGCCGACCTGCTGTTATTTAACACGTGTTCTATTCGCGATCTCGCTGAGCGGAAAGTGATGGGAAAGATCGGCCAACTCGGCCGTCAGCAAAAAAATCAGCTCATCGGCCTTACCGGCTGTATGGCTATGGCAAAACAAGATACGCTTTTTCGCAAGCTGCCTCATATTGATTTTATTTTGGGAACCAACAATATCAGCGACCTTAATTGCGTTCTCGATGAAGTTTTGCAGACGGGCGAAAAGAGGATCAAAACGGATGACCGCTTCGAAGAAAATCTCGACTACTTGGTCGCAAAGAGAAATGACGCTGTCAAAGCGCATGTCTCGATCATTCGCGGATGCGATAAATTCTGCACTTACTGCGTTGTTCCCTATACGCGTGGTCAAGAAGTCTCACGCCCGCCAGAAGAGATCGAAAGTGAATGCCGCATGCTCGCTGCTAAAGGCTATAAAGAAGTCACTGTCCTCGGTCAGAACGTCAACAGTTACGGCAAAGATCGCCCCGAATGGAACACTCTGTTTCACGACCTTCTTTATCGCCTCGATGCCATCGACGGCCTCGAGCGAATCCGCTTCATGACGAGTCACCCCGTTGATATTACGATCGAGCTCATGAAAGCGATCCGCGACCTTCCCTCTCTCTGCGAGCTCGTCCACTTTCCCATTCAGGCGGGAGCGAGCCGCATTTTAAAGAAGATGCACCGCATTTACACGAAAGAAGAGTACTTGGAAAAAGTCGCCAAACTCAAAGCCATTGTCCCTAATGTCGCTTTAGGAACAGATATTATTGTCGGATTTCCAACAGAAACTGATGACGAATTTGAGCAAACTTACCAGGTGTTTAAAGATATCGGCTATGACGTCGCCTTTCTTTATAGCTACAGCCCGCGCAAAGGAACGCCTGCTATGCGCTGGAAAGACGATATTCCGGCCGAAGTGAAAGAAGCGCGGCTGCAACGGCTGATCAAACTTTACCAGACCATTAACGCAAAGAAATTGCGCTCTTTGGTCGGAGAAACAGTTGAGGTGCTCGTCGAAAAGCGCAATAAAGCCGGCTTGCTCAAGGGGCGGACGCGATGCTGGAAAAAGATCATTTTTCCCGGTAGCGATGAGCTCATCGGCCAATTGCACAAAGTGAAAATCCATAGCTATAACCACCAAACACTGATCGGCGATATTAGCCCGCTTTCTGTTGCCGCTTCAGCTTAGCCAACGCTTTTTGGAAATACTCTTGCTACATCGGGCGGGTGACACTGCGCTTGGGCTTGACAAGCCCAGCTAAAGCAAGGGCGACTAAAAACCAAGTTGCTACATAGTCAGCGATCATTACAAGAGCATAATCGCTCCCTGTCGCAAACCAGTTCCATCGAGGCACAACAGCTAAAACAGCGACCCCAACGCCAAATAATAATACGACGGCAAACCGTTTGCCATAGCGGCTAGTCTCTTTACACTGAAGCAGCAGAAAAGAGGCAATTGCTGCACCTACAAACTGAGTGAGAAAAGAGACGATATAGCGCCGAGGACTCATCGGGTTCATTCCCTCTTTGTTCACATGGAGATAAATAAAGGGACCTTCGCGAAGCATCTTGCGCTGTTTTTCTATTGATTCTTCGCGCTCTTTTTTTGTTTTTCCTTTAACATCCATTCCGGGAATGGTGTAAACGCCATCTTTTGCCGTATTTTCTTTGATCACCCAGCCAATAAAGTCTTCGTGCTCGAAACTTTGAAACGCCCAATCATGCCAAGGCAAAACAGTCCATGAAACCCACATCCAAATAAAGGCAATCACTGCCCCAATAAAACCACCGCCAATTATCTTAGCCATCGACTTACCTCGTGAAACCTATAAAGGGAGCTCACAACAGAACATTGATCTGAACTATCATCAGATGTGACCCGAGTTAGCCCGTATTTCTCACAAGCTCTGCTAAAAAGTTGAGCAAGATGTTTTTCGAGATTTCAAGGAGATCTTGCAGGGAATGGTTGTAACCATTTCCAAAAGAGCTCCTTGGAATCTCGGAAAACAGATGCTCCAAATTT
>JBCCHO010000027.1:0-13216 GCA_039028715.1 Chlamydiota bacterium
GTGTAATTGGGGCGAAGATGGATCAAGACTCGGGCAGGTGGAAAAAAGAATTTTAGATGAGCTGTCATAAGACTCAACTTGTATTTAAAAATAAACAGTTGAAAATGAACCTCTTCTAGATTAGACTTTTAACCCGAGTTTTGCCACTTGTATGGTGGCTATTATTGAAGCAAGAACCAGCGGGGAGTAGCTTTTGCATGCTTGGTCGTAGGGTATCTTTTCATCTTACGAATCCTATTCCTTAAGGTGGGGGGGGGTGAGGATGTCAACAATCACTTCACCCTTATAGTAAAAAAAAATTAGCAGAAATTTCAAAAGATTTTAATCTATCCCGATAAATCATTTTTTTATTTTTCGGCGCAGGTTTATCAAATTTAATTTTGAAAAACTTGAGCATGTAAGCTAATGGGATGTTGATTAAATTTATATTGCATTATATTCTTATATGTTTTATAGTTATATTTATTTTGTTTAACTACATGAGACTATCTAATTAAAACAATTTTTTGCTCATTAAAATTGAAAAATCGGTTAGTGGGATAGTCTCATAGAAAATAGAATTTAAAAAAAGAGGAAAAAATGGCGGCTATAGTGACACCTGCAAGAGCAGGCATTGGATTGATGTTAGCGGGGTTAGCTTTAAGCCCAGTGAAAGAAAAGCTATCACTTAATGGGTATTATCATTACCATCTCTACCGAACTGAAGCCGAAGCTAAACGTCAAAAAAAAATGAAATTTTTATCTGGGAAAAAACATTTTAATGTGAATTGTTACGATGTATATAAAAAAGATGACGATTTATTAAGATGGGAGCGAGTTGCAACTATTGCAACAATGGCTTCTGGTTTGTTCTTGTATATTGGGTGTTCCAATATTAGTTTATTTCTAGCAGTCGCAAACTTTTTTTTAACAAGAGCAGTAGCACATTATAAAACCGGGAAATCAGAAGTTATTTGTGAAAGCAATAAATGTGTACCTACTGACGAGCAAGCGTCCCATCATTATGTCGAGGAGAACGTGATGAAAAACAAAAGCCCTGCTTACTTAAATGCCCATGCTATAGCGGCCTTTTTTACTTGTTATGTATGCTTAGCCGCTTGACATCCTCCTGTACTTGAGACTACGCCCCTCCCCAATCACCCCACCTTTTCTTTGGGTTTCAAGTCTCAGGTAGGTAAAAAAAACATAAAATTTATCTGAACTATCATCAGGCACAACTTGGGGTTAAAGTCGATGGCAAGAAATAGGGGGCCTCACAAGGTATGAGTCTCGAGGAAGTAACCTTTTGATACTCACCTTTTAGGCGGTTATCCAATCAATTCATGAATGGTTAAGCATGGAATGATATCAGCTTAACCCAAGGTAATCAGTTTGGATAGAGATAAGGTTTACGCGGCCGATCCCAAAATAAGCAATGAAAGAGGCTCGCTGCGCAAAATTCCATTTCGAGTGAAATTCGCGCTTTTGTCTTTGAGAACTTCTTTTTGTAAATTGCCTATAATTAGCAGGATATGTCAATTTACAAAAAAGCAGCTCTCAAGTCAAAATCATCAAATTTTCGTTCGAATTTGCGGGGAGCCTCGAAAGAAAAGTAGATGAAACGCTGCGATCAATCGGGCGATATGGAGCCCCACCATGACCAGATGAGTCGCCCTAAACACCTACGGCTAATGACAATCGGTTCCTTTTTGTTTCTAGCCCGGATTTCTCACAAGGCTCTGGAAAAGTTTGGAGCATCTGTTTCCCCCGAATATTCCAATCTGCTTTCTGCGGAAATAGATCGAAATCTCGAAAAACAGCCTGCTTCAGCCTTTTTGCAGAGCTTGAAAGAAATTCGGGCTAGTGGCTTATCCCAGCTCGTTTATCGCTCGCTCCGATTGAGTTTTAACCCGCTTTGCAGGTTCGATACTTGGGTTAAGCTGCTCTGCGGTGGGTGATTTTCTTTCGGTGAAATTTTTTCCCGCCGGTTTTTCGCGGACCTGTTGCTGGTTTGTTCTTAGGCCAGAGAATCTTACGTGCCCAGTGGTTAGCGCTCCAGGGATCATTGCGAGTGAGCTGTCCGTGTTTGTTGCGGATATGTGCTGTCCGTTTTAAATATCTTTCTTTCGCTTCTTGACTGTAGTTATGGCCATAACCTATCGCTCCAAAGTGGATTAGGCGGACTCTTTTTTTTCCATTGATCGTTTTAGTCGCTAAAACCATCATTTTTTTGCCTTTGGCTGTTGATTTTATGGGTTTATTTAAAGTAAATATCTTGCCCCGATAGACATACTTATTTTTTCCCCGTTTTTCTAGACTGGATAATTTTGTTCCGAAGCTCATCTTTTCCCTCTCCTATTAGTTCGTGAACCTATCTCCGATAAAAAATTTTATTGGACTAGGTCAATTTTGCTAATAATTATATTTTTATTATAATTAAATTATGTAGTCAATAAGCCTATCACGATAAATCATTTTTTTTATTTTCTTGAGTTTTTTATTCATTTTGATGCTCCAATTTTCGCATATTATCGAGGCTCCTGCACAAAATTTCATTTCGAGTGAAATTCCGCGCTTTTGTCCTTGAGAACTACTTGTAACCTGAGTTCTGAATTTAACGTCTTTAGCCTAAGCGATTGTTATGGGAAAATTAACGCTATTTTTCATAAATTCAGCAGGTTAGTAAGGAGGCAACTATGTCTGTATCTAAAAAATTGAATCAAAAGTTATGGGAGAAGATAAAAAAACAAGTCACAGCATCGGATAAAGGGGGACGAGCAGGGCAATGGTCTGCGCGGAAGGCGCAGCTTGCAACCAAGCTCTATAAAGAGGCGGGGGGTCAGTACGCCGGCCCGAAGACGAAGTCTAATTCTCTTCAAAAGTGGACAGATCAAGATTGGCAATATGCGGGGAAGCCAAAAAAGAGTCGTTACTTGCCAAAGAAAGCAATTGAGAAATTGTCAGCTAAGGAAAAAAAGGCAACAAATAGAGCGAAAGTATTGGGAACTAAGGCTGGGAAGCAGCATGTGGCTCAGCCTAAAAAAGTTGCCAAAAAGGTGGCGAAGTATCGCAAGTGATCTGAAAAAATTTCAATCTGCGTTTTTTGGAATTTCCATAGAAATAAGCGAGTGGTCGCTTAATAGAAGGAAGATTTCTTCTGTTGGGCTCATGATAGGTGGTGCGATCACTGGTAATCCTAAGTCACACTTCCAAATTAGTTGACCTGCTTGATCTAAGCAGTATAGTTGGCCGCTATCAGTACCGAAATAACAATTTCCAGCGGTATCGATGACCGGCGCCGAAATTTTAGTTGTTTTGGGAAAAAGGTAGCTCCAAGTCTCTTTTCCATCTTTGTTTAGGCAAATGAGCTGGTGCTGGTCAACTACGAGGTAAACATGCTGTGTCGCTGTAATGATAGGCAAAGTAAGCGTTTCCCCTGGCCGTGAGTCGCTCCAAAGAAGGTCTCCTGCTGGGCTAATACAGTAAAGATCTTGAGCAGCAGACTGCGCATAGATATTGCCAAAGCGGTCAAATGATAGGTTTGACACAGTAGACTTAGGAAGTTTTAGTTCCCAAACAAGGACTTCATTGTGATCAATGCAGGAAAGTTTCCCATTGCTGGTGGCAATGTAGACGTTTTCAGACGGGTCGCTAATGGGGGCAGTCGTTAGAGGACTTTTAAGTGAGTAGGACCAAGAGGGATACGTACTTCCTACAGGAGTTCGAAAGAGAGTGTTTGTATCATCGATAAAGTAGATGAATCCGTGTCGGTCGATCATAGACTGGCTAGTTTGCTTGCCGTGATGGTGAATAAAAATTCTGTCTGGCGCTAGGCAAATGATTCTATTATCAATACTTGCAAAGTAATGGTCGCCAACTGGGGTAAAAGGAGTGGAGGGTAAAATACCTTTGACTTCCCAAAGACGTTGGTTATCTCGGTAGCAGCTGACTAATCCCCCGATAGAAAATAGGTAGAGACGGCCGTCGGGGCCAAATAAAGGCGTTCTAGTAAATAGACCGTTTGGGGTGAGCTTGCAGAACTTGATTTCATGAGCTTTTAAAGCGCATTTATTCAGCGTTTTATTGAGAAAGGAGGGGTATTCATTTAAGCTTCGATTGAGAATCTCATACTCGTAAAAGGTAAGTCTTAGGTCGGCCATTTTATCTTTTAAAGGGGCTAAGGGATCTGCACTATCTTCAGCCGTTGGATCTGACCTTTCCTCTTCATCAGATAAGGTTTCTTCTGGGTCTTCTTGAAGCGAGCTAGGAATCCAGCTTTTTAGGGTAGCATCGGTGACAACTAAGTGGTGAACAGTCTGATTTGAGTAAAAGTAAACTTTATTGTCTAGTAGAGCGGTTCCCAGAATGATGTCTTTGGTCAGTTTTTGTAAAAGTAGGCGTTTTTGAAGGTCAACATAGTAAAACCAATAATCGCTTGTGGCTAAATAGAGATTGTTTTTGGCATCGATAGTGATATCTGAAACGGGCTTTCCAATCACAAATCGATGGAGGAGAGCTCCTTCAAGGCTAAAGCAGTAGATAAAGCCCTCTTTTGAACCGCAATAGATTGTATGATCGGTACCTATTGCTAAGCAATCGAGGCTATGCAGGGCACTTCCGACTTTCCACGTGCTGCCATCAGATTGAGCGCAGTAAAGATCGCCGTTTTCGCAGCTGCAGTAGAGAGTATGATGAGCATCTAGTTTCATCGCGCATACTCTTGAAAGAAACGCGCAACAGTCGATAGACGTTTGATGTTCTGGGTCGTAGATTACAAGTTCATAGTTGGTTGAGAGTAGGTAAATAAGCCCCTGGTCATTGACCGCTATGCTTTTGATCGGGAAATCGGGGTGATTTCTCCAAAGCTCTTCTCCCTGCGTTGTGTGACAAAATAAAATCATACCATCAGGAGAGCAGGAATAGACCTTCCCATGACTTACAGCTAAAAAGCGCTGGTCTTGTCGAAACCAAACTCGCCTGGGGTGATGGTTATAACAGTGAAAGGATCGGCCATTTGCACAGTAAAGATGGCTTGTCTCTTGGTCAATAATCAATTGACACATAGGGTGTTGTAAATCCGGGCTGAAAGACCAAGCGGATTCAGCAAATAACAGCGGTGATAGCGGAAGTTGGAGCATAAAATAGCTCAATGCAAGTTTCTTGCAGGCTAGATTCCAAATAGAATTTTGCAAGAATCTTACCATTGTAGTAGCTATTTGCTTCAGATAGAGTAGAACCTGCATATTTCAGTATCTCCTTTAAAGTGATTCCACTTCATTGGTTATTCAGCCCCTCGCTCACATCGATCGGAAAATTTTTGTCGTGCACAGAGGGTTAAAAGGGCCAGTGCCACTGAGGCGAGGGTAGTGTGATAGAGTAAACCGTTCCTTCTTCTGAAACAAAGTGAATAGAGCCCTGAGGATCTTTAGCTGGGGGAAGGGCAATATGCTTTCCTTTGAGACTATAGATCCAAAGCGTCTTCCCTTCAGGAGAAAGAGACCAGATATAACCCCCTCTTGACCCGAAGAGAATTTCACCTGTAGCGGCAATAGCAGGTGGTGTAATCACTGAGGAAGAAGAGTCTACTGTCCAGAGTTCTTTCTGTTCGTTCCAACACGCTAATTTTCCCTGATCTGTCGTGAAATACAAGCGGCCTTTCTGGTCGATAGTAGGAGAGGTGGTCACAGAGAAAGGAAGGTTGCATGTCCACTTTTCTTTGCCTGCGTAGTCTAAGCTCACAACGTTGTTTTGGTCGGTTATAAAATAGAGTTGGCACTGATCGTCAACGACCATTGGAAATGCAAGGGGACTCGACATTTCCCAGGTCCATAATAGTTCTTTGGATGGTGAGTGGCAGCGGATGACATTTTGCTGAGTCACAATGTAGAAATTGTCTTGTGTGTCGACAAGAGGAGAGCAACTTGGAGCGGCGTCGACTTTGAGGTCCCAAATTTTTTCTCCATCGCTGTTAAAGCAATAAATAGTTCCGGTGCTCGAAAGGGTTGAATAAAGCCTTTCTTCGCTGTCTACTGTGGGGAGAGAAAAGAGGCCACCTTGTTGCTTTTTCTCCCATAAAATGTCTTTTGTGGCTGGATCTAAGCGGTAGATAGAGCCACTTTGCGAAGTGATGTATAGATGACCGAATGTTTCAAATGCTTTTCTACTAAAACCGGCGACTTGGTTGATGACCCAACATAGCTGTTGGTTGGCATCGAAGCAGTATAGGTTGTCTTTAGCGAGAAAACAGGTGTGAGATTGCAGCGGCTCAGTTGCTGGTTGGGAAGTGGGTATAAGACATTCGCGATCTAAGTAAGTTGTGAGGTTGACATCCAGACCATGGGTCTTAATAAGGCAGGAGTTTGTGATTTCATCTCTTTCCGCATTGATCAACTGGCGCTGATTAAGGTCTTTTTTGGCTGAATTGAGCTTTTCTGAAAGATTGGAGAGTGTTTCAGAGAGAAATCCGTAATCGTAAAACTGATTTAAGCTACCGCAAGATAAGGTGCTTTCGGAGCTGATATAGAAGTTTCCATGCTTGTCGACATTAAAGTGGTCGATAGGTAAATGGAGCGTAATTTCATAAGAGTGGTGTTTATTGGAATCAAAAGAGGAAAGACAGTGGTCGTGAGTGACAAAATAGAGGGTTCCTCTTTGATCGGTCTTGAGGTAAGTGATAGGAGAGTTCGTCGTATGAGTCCAAATCATTTCGCGAGCAAAATTGATTTGATAGAGGGTGGAACACCCCAGGCTATCTTCAGCGTTAGGAGTGTAATAGTAGATTTCTCCTTGAGGGGAAACGGCTAACGCCTGAGCTTCGCATGGGTGATCCCACAGCAACTTTCCTTCGGAATTAAAACAGAGGATCGAGCCTGCTGATCGGCAATAGATATGCCCTAGTTTGTCACAGACAATGTCTGTCGCCCCGTTTTCCAGAGGAAAGTCCCAAAGTGTTTTTCCTTTTTTTTGGAGGTTAAGGCAGGAAATTCCCGATACTGAGCCGTAATACAAGAGGTTTGACGCGCTAATAGTCATGCTAGATGTGGGTGAAGAGGGAAGAAGCTGTTGCCAATGCATCTTTTTCTCACTATCAAGACAACAAATGCGATCGGAAAATGCGACATAGAGGAGGTCGTTTTTTCCAATAGCAAGGGTTTTAATAGAGGTGTCAGTTGAATCGCTTGCAAAGGATTTTCCGTTTGAGTCGAGGCATATAAGCTCTCCCTCATCTGAAAGAGCATAGAGCGTGTTTTTGCTATCAACTGCGATCACTTTTAGAGGGGTGGTGGAATCAAATTGCCATTTGGGTTTGATTTTTAGGGTCCCGAAAGGTGATGCGGTGCCAGCTTGGAGTATAAGCACTAAAAAAACGAAAATCAGCGTGGAAAAGCGCGAAAGTTGAGTCGATTGTCGGTGGCTATTAAGACGCGAGATGATTTTTTTTGATAAAAGAGATAAATGTTGCATTGTGCCTAGTCTCCTTTAGGCTATCATTTGTTTGGCAACTATTATAGCCTGCATTTCTGACAGCATGACACTGGAGCTTACTCTTTATACTGCAGTTGTTTTTTGATTTGGACTGCGCTTATAAAAACACTCCACTTGCATCATGCTTTCTGATTTTGGTTGCAAATAGAAAAAGTGCTTCCGATCGTTAGGAAAACGTTTAACCGAAGTGCGCGTCTTATGATGGTTCAGATAAATGTTCTGTTTTTTTACCTGTCTAATGGCTTGAATTTTCAGCATACTTGAATAAGGCAGGTAAAAATTTAAGCCTCATACAGGTGGGAAAGGAGGATCTTAGGTGAATCATCATAAGACGCGGGCTTGGGTTTTTAATAAAGTAAAGGCTTTCTCCAAGGAAAAAGTGTTTTCAACCGGATTGGGATCAATTCAAAGCCCAATAGGCTTTCTTAAAATTCCACTTTAGAGCGAAATTTGCACGATCTTCTCTAAAAAAATTATTTTACATTGAATGTGTTCTTATTGTAAATTTTTTTATTTTTCCCATTGCGATCGGGATTATCTGGACTGGCTAACCCAGATTTTTCACAAGGCTTTCTTAAAATTTAAAAACCTTCCACGCAGAGCGGGTGATAAATACGGGCTAGCCCGTTTTTCACACAAGACTCTGGAAAAATTTGGAGCATCTGTTTTCCGAGTATTCCAAGGAGCTCTCTTGGAAATGGTTACAACCATTCCCTGCAAGACCTCATTGAAATCTCGAAAAACATCTTGTCCAACTTTTTAGCAGAGCTGGTGAGAAATACGGGTCAAACCCAAGCTCGCGTCTGATGATAGTTCAGATCAATTTTCTGTTTTTCCACCTGTTTGAGGCTCGAATTTTAAGCATACTTGAATAAAGTCGGTGAAAATTCAAGGCAGATGAAGCGTCATCAGACGTGGGCTTGGATTAACTCTTATTTTTGTGCACCGAATCACTTTGGGCGTTATCTTGGTAGTTACTTCATCAAAAAATCAGTTAGACCTTAACGGCAATCAAGACCTTTACACATGGGCGTTGAGTCTTTCCAAGCGATTTCCTAACTGGGTCGATTTTCGGTTGGTTAGAGGGATTAATGCAATCTTGGGAGTAGGAGCTGCGAGCTCTTTTGCAGACAGTAGATCATTTTTTCATCTAAAACGGCTGTTAATTACCCAATTTTCATTGCAGAAAAAGATCGAGCAAAAGATAAACCAAGCAGATGAGCGGCCGCTATTTGTCAGAGTTTTTTCAATACAGTCGCGGTTGTGTATTGCGATTGCCTACTCCAAGGGAGAAAACGACTTAAAAAGCGGTGCTATTCTCGAGGTGGCAAGTCAAAAAGTTCCCGCGCTTAAAAAAGTCGAGCATTCTTCCTATCAATGGACGAGCCAAGACTTGCCGTATGCTTTTTATTATCTAGAGCTGGAAAAAATGCGCGGCAAAGACCTCCTCTTTGCGGCGATCAAAGATCTCGAAAAACATCTGAAAAAACACCTTTGCCATTACATCTCAGAACTTTCTGTCTTCTGGCCATATAACCATGAGGAGGCGTTTAAACAACTGCTTATTCTAGCAAAAGAGACTTCCTCAGCGAAAGACTACCCTCAGGTAAGCATTCACTTTCAAAAGCAAACAGCACACCAGCTAGAGTTTCTGATTTATCTCGCAAGACCCAAAGCCGGTTTGTCACAAGAAACAGCAATCACTTCTAGCCAGTTTCCCGCTTCCATCCAGTTGATCGCGCATTTGACAAAAGAGATCAATGCTAAAGTTCCTACTCTAATTGAGGCTTTTTCAATACTGATTCCAATCGGAAAGTGCAAAAAAGGGGCGGCGATTAATTTGCTTCATGCCCGTGAGTTTGTAAGCAAGCTTCTCGAGAATGTGATTGGAACGTTTCGAGATTACAACGGTGGACTTTTCGATACTCAAAAAAAGCGATTTAAAGAACTCTCCAGATTATTTGCTGATAAAATTCCCAACTTTACTCTTTTTGGAGCGGATCTTTTTTACGCCCTGACGCCTGTTGAGACTCAGGTTTGCCTAGAGGACCAGTTTTTTGAGAAGCTCTTTGAGGGGTTTTCACAGGTTTTAGGAGGTGCAGCTGCTTTAAGTAGACCTAATCCGTATATTTTGGTCTTAGAGGCTCAAAACCCCGATCAGTTAATTTCTTGTCTTAAACAAGCTGAAAACCTTCAAAAAAAGGGGAAAGTGACGGCTTATGCTAATTTTAAGGTGTTATCAAAGCACTACCTGTGTCTTATTGATGCGAAAAAGACCCATTTGGCAAATATCCAATTTAACCAGTATACAACCAACCTTGCCAGTAGAGATAAACTAGTTTTACGGCTAGCTTTTCAAGTTGGGGAAGTGGCTT
This sequence comes from Chlamydiota bacterium, assembly GCA_039028715.1. Classification (GTDB taxonomy): domain Bacteria; phylum Chlamydiota; class Chlamydiia; order Chlamydiales; family Simkaniaceae; genus JBCCHO01. Next base: position 9,840 of record JBCCHO010000027.1, read on the forward strand.
CGCTTCACCCGTATTACCTTGCGGGGGAGCTACGTGGGCGGATTCTCGGTAAACTTCTTTTCGAGGGACTATTTCGGTTAAACCCTCAATATCAAGCTGAGCATGCTGGGTGTCAAAATGTGATTTTATCTGAAGACAAAAAGCGTTACATATTTAAACTAAGAACCTGTTTCTGGTCTAATGGACAAAAAGTGACAGCCTCGCATTACGCGAGGAGTTGGAAGAAAAACTTTTTATCAAAAGATGATTTTAATCCTTTCTATCTTCTTAAAAATGCTGAAGCGATTAGAAGAGGGGAAAAAACCACTGAGTCATTGGGAGTAAAAGCTCTGGATGAAGAGCGTTTGCAAGTTGACTTAGAAAGAGAAACCCCGGATTTTCTAGTCCGATTGGCGCACCCTGCTTTTTTTCCTTGTTTAGAAGGAAGTTCTGAGGCAAAGAGTTTTAATGGTCCTTATTGCTTACAAAACAGAGAAGAAAAAAAAATTGTTATAGAAAGGAATCCTTATTATTGGGATAAAAAAAATATCTTTTTTAATAAGGTAGTTATTCTATTCGAAACTTCGTCGGATAAAATTTCCGAGTTGTTTCTAGAGGGCAAAATTGATTGGATTGGAAATCCCTGCTCTTATGAGGCTATGGTAAGTGGCCCTTCAATGACAAGGCAATCCCCATATTCTTTTTTTCTTTACCTTAATACAAGGGTTTTCCCTCTATCTTCGGCTTACATTCGCTCTGCACTCAGTTGCGTTCTTGATAGGCGTTTGATTGCTGAGGATATTCTCCTTGGAAGTCGCCCTCTCTATACGCCTCTTCCAAAGATGTCATCTTTCTGTACAGCGGAACTTATGGATAACAATCTTGAAAGAGGGCGCGATCTTTTTGAGCAGGGAATAAAGCAACTTAGATTGACGAGACAAACATTCCCTACCTTAAAAATAGTTTCTTGTAATATGGAGAAGCGGATCAAGCTCGCTCGCTATCTCCAATCAAAATGGCAAAAAGCTTTCGGGATTTCTATTGATGTAGAAATTCAAGATTGGGGCTGTTTTTATCAAAAAATGGAACGAGGTGATTTTCATATAGGTGGATTTTTCAAAGGAGTTCCTCCTCTCGATACAACCCCTTTTTTGGAGAGTTTTTGTCAAAGAGAAAGAAACTTTAGTCGTTGGCAAAGCAAAAAATATGTCGATGCGATGACCTTAGCAAAAACTACGGGTTCGCAGAAGGTAAAAGTACAGCACTTAGGAGAGGCTGAAGCTTTGCTGCTTGCTGGAATGCCATTTATTCCTTTAGCTTCTCTTGTTTATTCATATACACATAGATCAGGCCTAAAAAACTATGTTTTTGACTATGGAGGAGAAGTAGATTTTCGCTTTGCTTTTATTCAAAATATGCCCAACGCAAGTCGAGCATTCCTCTCTGATCAAAGCAAAGCCCTTTCAAATTAGGGCGATATGCGTGATACTGCACTCGATTAACAATCCAAATAATAGGAATTTCCTTTTTTAAAATTTCTTCTGCTTGTGCGAGTAACTGGGATCTTAGTCGACTGTCACTTGTGCGCTTTAGCTGTTCAATCACCTCTCGATATTGAGCGTGTTCCCATCTAGAAAAGTTGTTTTCTCTTGCTAAGAGTTCAAGAAAAGAGACGGGGTCACTGTAGTCACCAGATGTAAAAAACCCTCCGATTTGATAATTACCTTTGGCTATATTTGCATAAAATGTGCTCCATTCTTGGACGTCTAAGTCAACTTTGATCCCAAGGGTAGACTGCCACCTTCCTTGCAAATACTCTGCTAGGCGTCTATGGAGCGTTGTGCTGGCAGAGCTTATTTTTAACGTTGGAAAGGTTTTTCTTGTCAATCCGAGTTCTTTCAGGGCTTGTTCAAATAGCGCTCTTCCTTTTTCGAGGTTGTAGTTAGGAGAAGACGGGCCAAATGGCGTGGGGAGGGGAGTGTGTAGAGCTTCGTCTTCTGTAAGAAGGTGACCAGCAATTTCATTTCGGTCGATGACGCAGTGTAAAGCGTAGCGGATCAGCGGGGAGGATACCGGAAAATGCTCTGTGTTCATATAGACCCAATAGGGGAAAACAACGTCAGGCCCCCTAAAAAGAGTGCCTTTATCTATTTCGGAGCAAAGGATTTCTGAAGGTAGATAGCTAAAGGGGTCGCCAATCCAGTCGATATCTTTTTTTTCATAAAGAGAAAAAGCTGTCATAGCATCTTGAATCATAAAAACTTTGACCTTTTTAATAGAGATCTGATCCGCATCCCAGAAAAAGGGGCTTGCTTTTAAAAGTAAATAATCATCTTTTTTCCTTTCTTCTACCATATAAGGTCCACAAGACACGATTTGTTCGCGATCTATTTGAAAAGGGGCAAAAAGAGGAGAAGAGAGTAAATTCAAAAAGTAGGGGGTGGGGTGGTTAAGCTCAACCAAAAGTGTTTTTTTATCCAAAGCTTTTATGCCGACTTGCTCTATCGGCAGAGCCCCTTTTTTTGCTTTTTCTGCATTTTTTATATAGTAAAACAGATGTGCCTTGGAGCATTTGGAATCGAGCGCTAACGCTCTTTTCCAGGACCTTTCGTAATCGTGAGCAGTGACAGGGCTTCCATTGGAAAAGTGATTGGACTTTAGGGTAAAAGTATAACGCGTTTTGCAAGGAGAAATCTCGACCTTTTCCGCTCCTGCGAGCTCGTGCTCCCCCTTTGGGTTTAAACGCGTTAATCCTTCAAATAGCCATTTCCCCAGAGCGACTCCTCTTCCTCCAGAGCCAAGCTCGTGTGGGTTTAAAGAGGGGACATCGCCTATCACAAAGTTAAATTTGAGGATGTCTTCATTGGGAATATTAGAGCTTTGGTTTTCTTTTGGCTTTTTCATACAGCCCCCTAATAAGCTTAAATTAGCCAAGAAAACTAGCAGCCAAGCTAAATAATATCCAGATTTCTTTTTCATAAAACCTCCAAAGCCATTTAGGCACGAAAAGATCCTTTACTGACCAACCATTTTTTTGCAAGAAATTCCTATTGCTTTTTTTGCGTATCAATGGCGCTTTGGTTGTCAAATTTGAGCCTTGATTCCCATGTCGATGCCTACAATCGAATTCGAAGGATGCAAGGAAATTTCTTTTTCATATTTAATCTGGATCGATATATAGTGCTTCCGGTTCAAAGTGAGAAAAATGGGCTGGAGACAAAGCTCAAGGCATATGCCTTGAGCTTTTACATGATAGGATTTCTTTGAACCTATCCGTAAATGAAAATGTTTTTGGTTTTTACCAGGTTTCTAGCAAATTTTTGGAAGCTGATTTGTACACATTGTCCATGAGACAAGGGTAACAAATCAGCTTCCAGAAAGATGCAGAAAGAGTGAAA
>JBCCHO010000028.1:0-13142 GCA_039028715.1 Chlamydiota bacterium
CAAAATGAACAAAAAACTCAAGAAAACTAAAAAAATTATTTTTTTATGACTGGCAAAAAAAATAATTTTAAATATGTCATTATCATAATTATATTGACTTATAATAATTGATAGTGCTATAATTTTACTTTTGAAACCATTTTAAAAGGATAAGTTATGATCTCTACTAATATTTTTGGCGAAAGTCCCGAAACTCACTCATTTTTTACAACCCTTGAAGATGGCTTGGAAAGCTTCGATAGAGGGAGCATCCATGAAAATATGCAACGCATTAAAACTTTTAACACAACAATCAAAGACATTAAAGGCCTTAAAGAGGCTTATTTTCTAACAAGTTCTGACCCTCGAAAACAATCTTTGCAGAATGTTTCTGAGTACTTAGAATTAGCTAAAAAAACTCAGGAACTCGTAAATAAAAATATTTTTACGCCTATAGAAGCCCTTAAATCAAAAAACAAAACTAAATTATTGAATCAATTCAAAGGTAAAATATCTCTTATACATCAATCACAAGAAGAACTACAAGAAATCATCACTAGATATGAAAAATTTATGATTGTGAATGCATTTAGTCGAAGCCATGAAGAATTTGAGAAAAACCCAGAAAGAAAGCTCCTTTTTGAAAACTTTGAAACCAGCTTCAACGCATTCGGAACCCAAGTCGAAATCTCTAAAGCTTTAGGCCGCAGCAAAAACAATTATACTGACCCATTTCAAAAACTCCAACTCCAACAAGGCAACCCTGAAACTTATAAAGATCGATATGCTGAATTTCAAACAGAGTATTTAAAAACCCTTTATAAGCTCGTAGAGTCAGATAAAAAAATTCTTGAGCTCGCAGAAAAGGTTCTTGCCGATCACAGCGCCCTTACCACATGCCCAAAAAGCATCAAATTTGAACAAGATTTTGCTAAAGACTTTGAAAACAACCCATATCTAGAAGAACTACAAGAAGCAGTCCAAGAAGACAAGAATTCACTTGACCTTTCAGTTCTGCATATAATACCACAAAAAGCAAAAGAAAACATCACTAAAAATGAGCAACTGATTAGAACCCTTAACTCCAACCTTGATGCGGGTTCTACTAATGGAACACCAAAATGATTGAGATCATCGCAAGTTTTTAAACCCAAGCCCACGTAAAAAACCTCTTGCAAAACGCACAAAGGAGCCATGAGGTTTTTTTAAATAATTTGAATTGGTTTGATGCCCGCTTGCTTGGATTTATAAGTTAGGTATTCGATGTCTTTGCCGTACTCCCAGCCTGCTAGTCTTTGGTTGTGTTTGCGCCCTGTGTTTTTCTTCCTGACTCCGTCGGGATTGCCTATGAAGACTTTGGAGACTTTGTTTTCCTGACAAAAATCAATCGCTTTTGTTGTTGCTTTGTGCCGTAGGTCTCTGATGCGGCGTTTGCTCCGATCAATGAGCTTTTGTTTTGCTCGTTGGATCTTTCGCCGTTTTCTCGATTTCGGATTGCAGCGCTGTAATCGCTTTGAGTTTTTGCTATCGCCTTGTTGATTTGCCTTTTTTGCGCTCTTATTTCTCTCCCTGAGATCACCAGCGAGGTTTTTTAATCGAATTATTTTCACCTTTTGCATAGTATTTATTTTATGAAAAATAAAGGTTTGCAACAAGGAAAAACTCGCGCTGGACACATTATCAAGCGGGATACCATAACAAGCACCCAAACCAACCGAACCCCGCTCAAATGAGACCTCAAAGATCTTTGTATACGTCTTTTCGATGGCCGATACGTATGACAAGCACAGTCAACACGGTGTTTTGGAAAAAATACAATATTCTGTAATCCCCTGATCGGATTCGATACAAATCTTTTTCACCTTTTATTTTTTTTGAGTCTTTAGGATTTGGATTAGAGCTTAACGCGTCTATTTTTTTGCTGATTACTTTTAGTTCTCGCTTGGGCAACTTTTTCAAAGTTTTCAATGCAGATCTCTTTAGCTTGATTTTGTACTTCACAATCCCAGTTCTTTTTTAGCTTCTTCCCAGGAAACAAGTTTTTCCTTTTTGAGAGTTTTTTTTGCTTTTTTTGCTTCTTTTAAATCTATCTTATCTTCTAGTTCCTCAAGTAAAGCTAAGTCTTCTACTGAGATGAAAGCGGCAACTTCTTTCCCATTTTTTGTGACTACAAACCTTTTTCCCTTATAGTTAATGTTATTAACTATCTCTGTTAAATGAGCACGTGCCTCTGAAAAGGGAATGCTACTCATAATATGGCCCTCCTGTTTTTTAACTTAATTGTAACATTTGTACAAATGTTAATCAATGCATTTTAAGCCATTAAATAATAACCACCTTAAAATCAATGTTTTAAAGCAAAATAATTGATAAAACAAGCCTAGGAAAACCCAAATTCCAGCTGGTTTGAATCTTTAGAAGATAGAGATTTTCTCAGCATTTTTTCTAGCTTCGCTTCTTCCTTCTCTTTTAGAGCTTTTTCTTTGGAAGAGGAGGGAACCTGCTTGTTCTGAGGCCAGGCTAAATCTCCTCCTGACGACCTTTTCAGCCCAAGATCCTTGGCGAGCTTGTAGATCGTAGAGCGCCCTATTCTCATCTCACTTATTATTTTTTTGGCGCTTGCCCCTGACTCGAAAAACTCTTTAAATTAATTTCGATCGTTGTTGACATCCCGAACTTCACTCCCCTATTTTTTGCTTTTAGCCTCCCCTCGTTCGTTCGAGAATACGGATATGAATCGATGCATATTACAGCTTCCAAAGTGTCGAAAATTCTCTCTAAATCACGGTTTGGGGACTCAGTCTGGTCTTACTGTTTAATTCAAAAATTTTGGCATGGCCAACCACTTCATCGAGTCATCTAAGGGTTAGATGCTCGAGGGTTAGCACTCTCAGCCAGCACAGTTATCGGTGGGTTCATGAAGCTATTACCTCTTCTTAGAAGAGTTTATGACGCAATCATCAAAAAGAGTCTCACCGATTCCCATTGGCACGCAGATGAAACAGGGTGGAAAGTCTTTGAATCTTTTACGGGAAAAGCAAATTATCACTGGTTTTTATGGGTATTTAGGTCGCCATCGACGGTCCTTTTTACGTTAGACCCGAGTCGATCAACACAAGTTATAAAAAACCTTTTTGGGAGCCAGGCTAAGGGGATTATTTCTTGTGACCGCTACCCAGCTTATTTTTGCTTTACCTCACAATCAGGCGGAAGGTTTCTCATAGCCTATTGTTGGGCGCATGTTCAGCGAGATTTTCTATCCTTAGCAGCAGACTGGCCTAAGTATGAATCATGGGCCGTGAGCTGGGTAGAAGCAATTCGAGATTTATATGAACTTAATCAGAATCGATTGAAGCAGTTGAAAGAATCTACGAGAGGTATCCAGCAGCAAAACAAGCTAGAGGAAGAAGTCACTTAAGTTTGGAAAGCGAATAGATCAGGAGATGGGAAATAAGAACCTAGCAAAGCCCTGCATCAAGGCCGTAAAAAGTTTAAAAAGGCATTGGGAAGGGCTAACAACTTTTGTCAAACATCCTCATGTGCCTATGGATAATAATAGTGCCGAAAGGGAACTTAGAAAAGGAGTGATTGGCAGGAAAAATTACTATGGCTCTGGCTCAAAAAAGAGCGCAGAATTTAAAGCGATTGCCTTCTCAATAATTCAAACGCTACTGATTTGGGAAGTCAATCCACAAAGTTGGTTTGAGAAATTCTTCAACTTTATGGGGGAAGCGTGGAACAAACCATTAGGTTCTTGGCTGCCTTGGAACATGACTCCTAGTAGGTTAAAAGAACTATCCCTAAAAAATTATCATGACCCTCCTAGCTAAAAAGCCTGGCTAATCAAATTTACAGATTTTTTTTCAATAAGGTGGTTCGCCGAATATTTACGATTTATCGACGATTCTTACTCATAAGTCATTGAATTAAAGAATTTGTCAGGCTCTAGATTTAGGAAATGAAATTACAAATCTTGAAGTTAATCCAAAGGAAAAGTTTTTTACAATTGTCAATTTTGCTCAAGCTTTCCCAGAAAAATATATTTTACCATATACTTCGGAAGAAATAGCTAAGGATCTCCGTGATTTGATTCGTGTAGCACTGATGATTTTCATTTCAGAGGCATTAACGTTAAAAGAAATACAAAAAGAAGGATTTCTATCAATAATACAGTGAAACAAAAATCTTGTTTAAAAAGTCCCAGAGTATATTGTAAGCAAGTTTTGGAGTATGCGTTCGGGATAAAGAAGACCCTGTTCCCAAGGATACCTGCAAAGTCGTGCTTGTGAGGTTGTTGTTGGATTGCTTTTGTGTCGATAGGGTGGCTAGCTGCTGGATTTTTTGCTGATTATTTTCACTTTTTCTGGGAAATCTTCTTCTCGACTTTGCAGGAGTCCTGCCCTGTTCCCAAGGCCTTCCCTCCTAAGAAGGAATAGGACAATACCTAATTGAGAAAAACTTTTGAGAGCAATTAATTAAATATCAGTCATTTGAGGTAATTGCGTAATTCAGGATTAGCGGTATTTTTTTAGGGAAAAAGAAAAAATTTAGAAGTGAAAAGAAGCCGATTTTTAGTGTATATAAATAGAAGCTAAAACAAAAAAAAGCGGCCCCTTATGTTGAAAAATATATCACAATACTGGGAAAAGATACAAGGCGGTCTTTTTCCTTTCTTAAGAGAAGAACTTCCTCCTTTAACAGAAAAGCAACAGCAGTTAGTTGAAATTCTTGAGGTCACAAAAATCGAAAGATTTGTTCCATCTTACGTTAGCGCTAGAGGGCGTCCTGCTAAAAATCGCACTGCTCTTGCGCGGGCATTCATTGCAAAGATGACTTACAACATGCCCACAACAGAGTATTTAACCGACCTTATAGGGGGTGGTGGATCGCGCTCTACTCAACGACAATTGATTGCGAATCTGTGGCATACCATTTGCAGACAAACACATGGTAGTAAAAAACAAAGAAATTTTTTATTTTTAAAATGTGATAAGGATAAAAACAGGGTTTATTATGCTTACTCTTCAAAAAAAGAAGCTGTTGTCTTTTCAAGAGAGGGAAGAGAAACAAGAATTCATCATTTTAGTCAATTGGGAGACGAAAGTAACCAAAGTTCTTTAAAAGAGGTGCAAAATTATTTTAATGTCAAAATAGGAATACCAAAAGAAAATGATAGTGGTGTTGAGATAACTCGATTTGATATAAAGTCCATAAAAGAGACTCAAGACATCAAAAACCAACTACGCCCTATTAAGGTCATTGATGACAACGCAATGAAGTCTAAATTCGCACTTGCAAGTATAATGACAGTTTTTTTTATGGCAATTTATGGTGGTTTTATTGCTAAAGCTAAAGCTTTTGATTCAGAACATTATTCTGGTCCACAGGGGGATTTAATAGGCATTTTAATGGCTATTGGTTTAATGGGGGCAATCAGTGCAATGGAAGCAATTTATTATGGGGGTAGATTACTACAGTATTATTGTAGTAATGATCAAAAGAACTTGGCTTAGCTGCAAGAAGACACCGAACATTAGATTAGAGAGAGAGGACATGCTGCGCTCTCTCTAAAAGATTTCAAATCCAAAGCGTGCGCCTTGAGTTTTTAATCGGCTCTACCCAACCTGCAGAGAAAATCCGTGGTCAGGTTAAGGCGTAGTTGTTTGCACATCGCTTCCGCTAGATCGCGCTAATTCATTGTTTTCTTGGACAGTTTGCGCTTGCTCTTGTTGCATCTGCTGCCCTGTTGTTTGGACGCTATTTTCTTCAAGCTTATCCCAAAATGCTTGGTTTGATGCTGAATTTCCTACTGGACTTACCATCGGTTTCCTCCTATTATTAACTGTGAGTGGGGCCTATTGATATTTATTTGAATTTTTCTTTTTCCTATGCTTGAAACGGAAAAATGACCCCTACTTTATCCAAGTATGTGCCCATTTTTCCGTTTCACGCGTGAAAAAAATTGAAAATCCCTCTAAATATCCATAGGTCGCACTCACAGGTATTATGATAAATTAATTGGGGTTCCCTTTGAGCTGACCCTCACCCATAAGTCGCAGATACCCTTGGGCTGCGGCGCACAATCTTATGTGCCTCGCTCCCAATTACGTCCGTGACTTGTCGGTAAGGATCAGCCCTTTGAGACTGTTCCACTAAATGATTTTTCGGTTTTTTTTGCTCATTTCGGGGCGATAACTTATCGCTCCCAAAATAAGTAAAAATTCAACGAATCGTTTTTAGTGAAATAGCCTCTTTATTCTTATCTTTATTATACATTGATTAATATTTTAAACTCAAATAAATATTGTGGGAGATTTAATTGGAAGTTATTGATAATAAGTTATTTATATTAATATCTTTTGATGGAAGAAAATATAAAAAAATTGATAAGAAGCTGTATAAGAAGCACTTAGAGATAATTCGCCGCTGCGAGCAGGAAAAAGATTTGATAGCTTTTATCAAAGAAATCGAACCTAAGCTAGCTCTTCACTATGCCTATCGTTTATTGGCTCAACGGGCCTATTTAACAGCAGAGCTTAAAGCGAAGCTAGCTCTTAGGCAAATAAGCGGCGAAACAATTTGCCAGGTTATTTTAGAGTGTCAACGGCTTGGTTACTTAAATGATGGCGATTGGATTCGGCAATTTATAAAAACAAAAACTAGTCAGGGGTGGGGTCGAGCTCGGATTGAAAGAGCGCTTCATCAAAAAGGGGCGGGAAAACTCAAAAGCGCCATTGTCGATGAGATGTTTTCTTTAGATCAGCAAAGAAAGACATTAGCGCATTGGATTGAGAAAAAGTATCCCAATTATCAGCAAGCAGAGTGCAAATTGAAGGGAAAAATTTTTCGTTCTCTTTGTCGTAGGGGATTTGATGAGGCGCTGATCCGGGAGTTTTTGTTTCGAACCTGAGCTCTGAATCGCCAGTTTATTCTCGCGTTGAGTATGAGACAGGTTCAATGTGGGTTGTTAGAAGGCGCAATTGCCCGGAGTGCGGGGGAAAGCGACAGCATCGCGAATATTTTCAATTCCGGTTGCAAATTGTACAAGGCGTTCAAAGCCTAGGCCAAAGCCTCCATGGGGAACGGTGCCGAAGCGCCTTAAATCTAGATACCACGCGTAAAGATCGGGGTCGAGCCCGTGGTCGATGATTTTTTGCTTGAGGCGATCATATCTCTCTTCGCGTTGACTTCCCCCAATGATTTCGCCGATTCTTGGGACGAGAACATCGAGAGCTGCGGCTGTTTTTCCATCGTCATTATCGCGCATGTAAAACGCTTTAATGTCTCGCGGATAATCTGTCAAAATTACGGGCGATTTGCAGTGTTTTTCTGTCAGATAACGCTCGTGTTCGGCTTGCAAGTCGCATCCCCATTCTACAGGATATTCAAAGGGTTGAGAAGATTGCTTTAGGGTCGCAATTGCTTGGGTATAGGTCATGTATTCAAACGGCGTTTGATGAACAGATTGGAGCCTTTCAATGAGCCCCTTTTCAATCCATTGATTGAAAAAAGAAAGTTCGTCTTGGCAGTGATTCAGTATGTCTTGAATCAAAAATTTAAGATAAGCTTCCGCTATCGTTGCAATATCGATAAGTTCGGCAAATGCCATTTCGGGTTCGATCATCCAAAACTCAGCTAGGTGGCGAGAAGTATGGGAGTTTTCAGCGCGAAACGTGGGGCCAAAAGTATAAATATCGGAAAAAGCAGAGGCATAGGCTTCGCCATTGAGCTGCCCAGAAACTGCGAGATAGGCGCGCTTGGAGAAAAAGTCGCGCGAATAATCGATACCTTGGCGTTCGGTTTTAGGTGAGTGTTCAAGGTTGAGTGTCGTTACCTGAAAGAGCTTGCCCGCTCCTTCACAATCTGAGCTTGTAATGATAGGAGATTGGAGGTAGATGAATCCTCGATCTTGAAAAAATTGGTGAGTTGCAAAAGCCAATCGGGAACGCACCCGGGCAACAGCGCCTTGTGTATTGGTGCGTGGTCTAAGGTGAGCGATAGAGCGCAAAAACTCAAATGAGTGGCGCTTTTTTTGCAAAGGATAGTCTGGGGGACAAGATCCAAATAGCGTAAACTGCGTTCCCTTGAGCTCAAAAGGTTGCTTGGAGCCAGGGCTTTCAACGATGTTGCCTGTGACCATGATCGAAGCGCCTGTTGTCAGAGTTTTGAGGTGGTCGGGGTTGTCGAGGGTGGCGTAGTCGAGAATCACTTGTAGGGTGCGTTGTGTTGAGCCGTCGCTAAGCTCAATGAAGGCGAATGTTTTTTGTTGGCGTACCGTACGTACCCAGCCGCAAATGGTCACTATTTGGCCAATTAAAGCATGAGAATCAGTGCGAAAAAGGTGTTGGATTTTTGTTTTAGGTTTCACTGGGTTTGAATGAAGAGAGGTTCATAGATGGTTGGTACTTACAACCCAAGCTGTGTGGTAGAGTTGATCTGAGCAACTCTACCACACAGCTTGGGTTTACAATAGCATGGTGTGTGCTTAAAACCCAAGTTGTGTCTTCTGATCGCTCATCTAAAATTCTCTTTCTTCACCTAGCAGAGGCTTGCATTTTCAGCATACTTGAATAAAGTAGGTGAAAATTTAAGCTTTGGACAGGTAAAAAACAGAAAATTGATCTGAGTAATTATACGACCCAACTTGGGTTTAAAAGCTCTTTTTTGCATTGCTTTACTTTCTCCTTATAGCTGGGATGTAACGCTCACAATTTTTTTGCTACTGCAGTAAAAAAATACTATGATCCAAGCCATGAAGAAGCTATTATGCAAGGGATTTTCGTTTAGGTTAAACTCAAGCGTTGATATAGAAACCCAAGTTGGGTCTGATGATTGCTCAGATAAATTGTCTGTTTTTTTACCTACCAGAGGCTTGAATTTTTAGCATACTTGAATAAAGTAGGTAAAAATTTAAGCCTCTGGTAGGTGGAAAAAGAGAATTTTAGATGAGTAATTACGCCACACAACTTGGGTTTAAAACCCAAGTTGTCAAAGTTCCCCCTCAATATACAAGCCAGATATGCCGCTGTTACACACATCAAGCAAAAGAGAATCGAAAGAACCCAATCTCGATTCGTATGTGAGAATTGTGGGCATAAGGCAAATGCTGACGATGTAGGAGCCATCAACATTTTAGCTCGAAGACATCGGGTGTTAGCCTGCGAAAGTAGGTTCGTTGGAACTTTCGATGAAGCAGGAACCAGTAGGAAGTAGCTTTTGCAAGCGTATTCGTGGGATAATTTCTCACGCATTCCGTTTCTTTATATGTGGGAGGATGTCAAGTAAGTGGTTTTATGAAAGATGAAAATTTTACGACAACGGTAGAAGTTTTTGGGGTGCCTGAAGAACCTCTTTTTCGTCAGGCGAAATTTAATGGGACGGCTAAGGTTTCGGTTATGCCGTTTGGTCTTGTCTTAAGGTTTATTCGTTGGAAGGTAGTTGAGAAAAAAGTTCGAGTCTCTTTTAGTGGCTATACGCGCGTTGTTGAAGGGAAGAAGAAGTGTTTTCCTGTGATTTCATTTATGGATAAAGATTTTGAAAGCTCAATTTATCGAGCAGTTAAGCGAAAAGTGCTTAGTGAGTTGGAGCGCTTGGAAGAATTAGCAAGAGTGGCAAAACGGAACAAGAAAAGGGATGTTAAAAGAAGGCAACAGCGGGCGAAATGGGTCGAACTGGAAGCCTACTTTGTTAAAAGTCGAGAAGATAAGGACGAGTATCTATGGAGCCTTTGGAGTAAGAATCGTCAGAAAAAGCCATGCTCGCGCAGCGCTAGGGGAGACCAAAGTGATTGGAGGTATCAAGCTAATGCGCAAATTGAATATGCGAGATTGGTCACGAAATTCGAAGCCTGGAAGGAGGGTAAGGAACGTGAATTAAAAGAAAATTTTGCCCGATTGAGTAAATTATTTGAAGAAGAGAGTCGATAAATGAAGCTACAGCGTCTTTACGATATTGAAGTTAGAGAGGTTTGTGTCACTTTTTCAAGCGAAGCTGTGACGCGAGGAATTGCTAGCATTGAAATCAAGGGTTGGGCGATTTTAAGGGGAATTCCTTGGAAGATTATAGGAAAAAAACTCGTTGTTTGGTTGCCAGGGTTAAGAGATAAGGAGAAAAACGGTTTTTGTCATTTTGTGTCGTTTGGCGATAAGCATATTGAGAAGTTGATTAAAAAACGGGTTGAAGTAGCAGTAAGAGAAAAATTATCGGCGGTCCTTGAGAAAGCTGGCAACCATGAGGCTATCCCACTCAACGGAGTAAGCGCGCCATCCATTTTTTAATCCAAGCCCGCGTCTGATGGTGGTTCAGATAAATGTTTTGTCTTGGTTTCAGCTCTCAAGGACAAAAGCGCGAATTTCACTCGAAATGGAATTTTGCATAGGAGCCTCTCACAGGTATTAGTTCTTTTTTTCTAGTTCTCCATAACCGCGCTTGCCGAGAACAATCGATCCAAGACCAAAAAGAAGCGCTGCTGCGGATAAAACTATCCCGAAAAAGGGAATGAGTGTAAGTCCAAAGTAGATCACTAAAATGATCGTGAATAAGAGCTGTGGATGAGATCCCCATTTCCACTGCGAAAAAAACCGCCTTGATATCCAAAAAAGAGGTAGTAACTTTGCTGTATAAAAACTCACAACAGTGATCGACAATAAGGCCAGTGCAAATGGGACCCCCAAAATCGTAATCAACAAGATCAAACAACTGAAGGGAAGTAAAAAAAGGACAATAACACCGGTAATTAGTGATTGAATTGGCCGGTGGCTGAGGGCGTATCCCGCGAGCTCGATCCGCTTGGGAAAATAACGCATAAGAATAAGTCCAATGACGAGGCTATAGAAAAAATTCATGAGTAGGCCGGCTAGCCTCGACCCTAAACGGAATCCTTTGACCCACTTCTTTTGAAACAGCTGGTAAAAAAATGAAGGATGGTGTGTAACCTTACCTTGGATAATAGCCTGAGAGTCAATTAAGGCAGGGTCATCGCTCCAATAGTCAAAGGTTCCGTTGACTTGTGCTGTTGCAGTCACGCGCATCTGGCTAGTAGAGGCCATAATATTGCCGTTGACTTTTCCCGAAAACCGCGCTGTCGAAGCGTGCAGGCGGACATTTTTTCCGACGGTACACGCTACAGAAGCATTTCCGGCAAAAACCACAACATTTAGGCCAACTGTTGCGCTCGGCGTCAGGTCAACCGTTGCAGCGACAATTGAAACGTTGCGCTCGACCTCACCGCTCACCTCAATTTGCCCGCCCAAGGCCCGTACAGAGTGGGAAACAACGCCGCTGATTGTCACACTTCCCCCAATCACGAGCACATCTCCATTGACCGTGCCGTCAATAAAAACCTGCTTTCCAAAAACATAGAGATCTCCGTTAATTGTCCCGGCAACTTCAATGCTTCCGCCAGATAGAAAAAGATCTTGATCAATGACAGCTGTACTTGGGATGACAACAATTTCTCCCTCTTCTTGATCAAGAGCGTTAAGCAACCGAAAACCACACAGAAAGAAAATGACAAAGACCGCTAAAAAGTTGCTACAGGGTTTTTTCTTAACGGCTCTGGAAGATAGCGCCACTTTGCCTGTCTCCTTTTTACAAACAAGGTCATTTGTCGATTGACAATTTCATCTAGAGTCTGACAACACAAAGTCAGCTCTTGATTGTTTTTTTTATGTCTGCTTGGAAGCAATTTTTCGAGTTGACTCAAGTGATATAAATCAACCGATCGATTTCGCCCAAGTGCCGGATCGACATTGCGCGGCACACCTAAATCAAAAACCAACGTGCGATGGTCGTTGCCTGTTCGTTGGCTTTTTTCTTTTAAAACAAATGCGCTGTGATAGGTTGCACAGATGACAATATCATATCCCCCCCAACACTCTAACTTCGCCCAATCCATGCGCTTTACAGATGGAGTAAGAGCTTCTAGGCTGCGCGTACACAATGTGAGCGATTGGCATCCTTTAAGCTCGAGAAAATGAATGATTTTTCGGTTGAGTCTTGAGTTGCCAATCAGAAGAATCGAGGCTGTCTTTAGATCAACTCCAAGCCATTTTGCGGTCATTCCAATCGCAGTAGGCAACGCTCGCTCTTTAGAAGAAACAAAAAAAGAAGTCCGCAACTCTTTTCCGGCTTTGAGCGCTTTCTGGAAAAGATAGTGCAAATCGTGGCTAAGCACCATTTGTTGCCTACGCTGCTCATAAGCGAGCTTCACCTGACGTTGGATTTCACTTTCGCCAAAAATAGCGCTATCCATTCCCGTGATGACACGCCCTAAGTGAAAAAAACAATCTCTTCCAAAGTAAGAATAAAGGGCGTAACAAAAGTCACTAAGACCATGGCAGCTCAACACCTTTAAAATGCGCACGTGTGTCGCAGCTAACTGCTGTGAAGAAAAATAAAGTTCTACCCGATTACACGTTACAAGTAAAACAGAATCGGCAACACAAGACCGACTCGAGCTAAATTCAAGCTGAAAAATACGGGTTAGCTTTTCTCTTAGAGGCAAAGACCCCGATTGGTGATTCATGCCGATCACGCCAACTTGCATCATATTAGCAGTGCACCCAAAAACCTTTTTAAAAAACGTCTATACTCCTTCCGACTCAAAGTGAAAAAATCTCGCTGAATTTGGCGGACCCTTTTGACCGATTTTTCCCTGGGTTTTATCCACCTGCCGGATAAGAACCCAGGAAAAAAGTCGATCAAAATAGCCGCGCCCAATCACCGACCTTTTCTTACTTTGAGTCGTCTTCGGTATATACCGAAGACGATTCAAAATGCAAAAAGATTACTGATTTGGCAGTCAAAAACTAAAGATTTTTTGAGCGTGACACTCTCCATCCCCTGAAGGGGATGAGCTTCTAAACTGATGTAGGGCAATGACCTGTCGCTTGCGCGACACCTACAAGGGGTTGGCTGCTTACCATACAAGCATTTAGACAACTTTGGCCTGTGCCCAGGCTACTACTACTTCTCCCACAAGGGATACGTAGATACGTTGGTTTTTTTGGAGCGGCTATCTTTGGCTACGCAAAGGCTATGTACTACAACCTTTCCCTGGGGCAAGTTCTCGTATGAACGGTTACCCATGGGAATAGCAACTTCACAAGACATCTTCCAAACAGCAATGAACGAGGTCTTCGGCGATCTACCCTATGTAATCG
>JBCCHO010000029.1:0-13082 GCA_039028715.1 Chlamydiota bacterium
AAGTTGAGCAAGATGTTTTTCGAGATTTCAAGGAGATCTTGCAGGGAATGGTTGTAACCATTTCCAAAAGAGCTCCTTGGAATCTCGGAAAACAGATGCTCCAAATTTTTCCAGAGCCTTGTGAGAAATGCGGGCTAAACCTTAGTGAGATGAAAATTGTTTTGCGTGAATATGAAACGATCAACGCAGATGCGATCATCGAATTTTTTAAAGACTTAGAAGCAGGTAAAAAGGAAGGGAAACTCCATATTATCCTCGATAATGCAGCAGCGGACAGAAGTCGGAAGGTAAAGGAGTACTTAAAGACCTCCAGGATTAAGGGGCACTATCTTCCTCCTTATTCACCGAATTTAAACCCGATAGAAAGGCTATGGAAAGTTTTTAGGGAGCTTGTCTTATACAATCGTTATTTTGAGTCAAGACAGGACTTTTTTGAAGCAGTTCGCAGTTTTTTTAGAGAGAAAGTGCATAAAATACAGAAGCTGCTAAAGGCAAGAATTAACGATAATTTTCAGGTAATTAAGTTGAATCCAATCAAATTAAGTTAAAACCTAGTTTGGGTGGTTTTCAACTGGAAGTACTATATACTCCTTCCGGTTCAAACGCACCCAAGAAAACTGATTTAAAGCCTCTAGAGAACTTTAAATTCAGTTTGCTTTTGGGCGCTTTTGAACCGGAAGGAGTATAGAAGCCCACCCCTTTTAAGGGTTTGGGAGTGTCACTGTTGAGGGGTTGCTATGAGCCTTTTCGATCATGTTAAAACTTTCCCCCCGATCCCTTATTTGGCATAGGAGCGCTTTATCGCAGCGATGCTAGGCCCGATAAGGTTGACTTGACCATTGGCATTTATCGCAACGACGCGTTTAAAGTGGCCGTGATGAAAGCGGTTAAGCAGGTGGAGAGGCTACTCGCAGAAAAAGAAACGACAAAATCTTATCTCCCCCAAGTAGGCAAGACAAGTTTTATCGAAGAGAGTAAAACGCTTCTTTTCGGCGATCGCTTTGTCGCAGATCACGGAGAGCGAATTTTTGGCGCGCAAAGTATCGGTGGGACCGGAGCACTTCGGGTCGGTGCCGAGTTTTTGGCACGGGAAATTTCAAAGCGCGTGTTTCTCTCTAGCTTGACTTGGGTAAATCACCATGGGGTTTTTAGCTGTTGTAGCATCAAGAAGGGAAAGTACCCCTAATATGATAAGGAAAAGGGAGCGTTTCTCTGCGATCAGTTTCTCGACATACTTGAATAAAGTAGGTGGAAATTCAAGCCTCAAACAGGTAAAAAACAGAACATTTATCTGAACCACCATCAGACGCGGGCTTGGGTTTTTATTTTTCAGCCTTTGTTGCTCATTTTGATGCTCCAACCTTCGCACATTTCTCTTGGTCATGTGATTAACCTGAGCTCCAAAATGAACAAAAAACTCAAAAAAAAATGATTTTTCGGGATAGGTTCTTGAGTTTTCTCTCAAAATTCCATTTTGATTAAAAAATGCATTTTGTATGCTACAATCACAATCTTCTGATGAAAAACCTTTTAGCGGGATAGGCTCATCGCTAAAATTGCTATCAAATCTTTTCCATCAGAAGGCCCTGCGCTAACATCGAAAATTTCACTCAAATCCAACATATATGAAAAAAAAGATCCTATTTACGGCTCCATTCATTGTTTTGCTATTGTTTTCTCTCCAGCTTTACTTGTCAGAACCAAAAAAAACGATTGCCAAGCAATACTTAAAGGAGCGAATTGACGACAAAGACAAGAGGTTTATAAGCTTTGAGTATATCTTAAAAGAAATGAAAAAGCGCAACTGTTCTGTTTTAGTAGAAACTGGAACAGCGCGCAATGGAGCAGGTAATTTTATCGGAGACGGCGGATCAACATGTATTTTTGCAGACTGGGCTGCCGATCACAATGCCAAGCTTTTTTCGGTCGATATTGACGAATCTGCTTTATCAATGGCTCGCAATGCTTTAAATAGAAAGCAAAAAAAGTATGTGCATTTTGCACATAGTGACTCTGTAGAGTTTTTAAAAAAATTTGATCAAAAAATAGACTTTTTATATCTAGATAGCTACGATTATGATCTTGCTCAATGGGAAAAGTCGCAGCGTCATTGTTTAAATGAACTGAAAGCTGCTTATCCCCGACTCCATGAAAATAGCATCATTATGATTGACGACTGTAAGCTCCAATTTGGAGGTAAGGGAGGGTTGGCAATTCCTTACTTGATCAACTTGGGATGGAAGATAGTTGTCGATGAATATCAAGTCATTCTAGTGAAATGATCAATCTCTTGAGAAGAGCCTCTTTATTTTTAATTGTGGCGCAAACAGCTTTTCTTGTGGATTAAAATCTGGAAAAAATCGATGTGTTGAGTGGCAAAGTATGCGCTATGACTGGTTTTTGATGGAGCTTTAAGCTGGCCGGCTTTTTAAATTTTTCAGGTTTTTTGCTCATTTTGATTCAAAAAACTTTGAACTTTTATGCGGCGCTAAAGGGAAAAATACGCTGCACTTTACGGGCACTTCAAAACTACGTTTTTTCGTGTCCCTATGCAGGAATTTTTTCTAGATAAGCGACCTTATTACCTGTGAGTGCGACCTATGGGTATTTGAGGGATTTTCAATTTTTTTCATGCTTGAAAAAGAAAAATTCAAATCAATATCCATAGGGCGCACTCACAGGTAATAATCAACGAAATTCTTGGGGTTTTTTCAGGTCGATTAGAATAGGCTCATAACCCCAATTAGGGGATTGAGATGAAAACGTGTCTCCTGTAGAATTATTTGAAACCCAAGTTGTGTGGCAGAGTTGCTCAGATAAATTTTCTGTTTTTTACCTGCCCAACAGTTGAATTTTGAGGAGAGCCTCTTGGGGGCCTTTGAGTCGGTTTGGAAGTGTCACTGTTGAGAGTTTGTTATGAGTCTTTTCGATCATGTTAAAACTTTTCCCCCCGATCCCTTATTTGGTATAGGAGCGCTTTATCGCAGCGATGCTAGGCCCGATAAGGTTGACTTGACCATTGGCGTTTATCGCAACGACGCGCTTAAAGTGGCCGTGATGAAAGCGGTTAAGCAGGCGGAGAGACTGCTCGTAGAAAAGGAAACGACAAAATCTTATCTTCCCCAAGTAGGCAAGGCCAATTTTATCGAAGAGAGTAAAACGCTTCTTTTCGGCGATCGCTTTGTCGCAGATCACGGAGAGCGAATTTTTGGCGCGCAAAGTGTCGGCGGTACTGGAGCACTTCGGGTCGGTGCCGAGTTTTTGGCACGGGAAATTTCAAAGCGCGTGTTTCTCTCTAACTTGACTTGGGCAAACCACCACGGGGTTTTTAGCTGTTGTAATATCGAAAAGGGAAAGTACCCCTACTATGACAAGGAAAAGGGGGCGTTTCTCTGCGATCAGTTTCTCGACTTTTTGGGAACTTTGCCAGAAAAAAGTGTTGTGGTCTTACATACTTGTTGCCATAACCCGACCGGGTGCGATCCCACGCGGGAAGAGTGGAAGGCGATTGAAAAGACGATCGCCAAGCAAAAGCTTATCCCTTTTTTCGATACGGCTTATCTCGGGTTTGCCAAGAGCCTTGAAGAAGATAGCTGGGCGGTGCGGTATTTTGCCGAGCAGGGACATGAACTTTTTGTCGCTCTTTCGTTTTCAAAGTCTTTTAGCCTTTACGCCGAGCGGATCGGCGCTTTTTTTATCCTCGCTCAAGGAAAAGAAGAAAGTGCGCGTGTCGGTTCGGTCGTCAAGCGCTTGATTCGGATCAACTATTCTAACCCGCCGCTGCACGGCGCTGCTGTTGTCTCTGCGATTTTGCAGGACAAAACGCTGCGGAAAATGTGGGAAGAAGAGCTCGTCGAGATGCGTCAGCGGGTCGAGTTGATGCGAACTTCTTTTCTCGATGAAGTGGCCGCTCAATTGGGAAGTGATGCGTTTGAGTATTTGCGCAAACGCGTTGGAATGTTTGCCCTGTTGCCCTTGACAGAAGGTCAGGTCGAGCATTTAATGAACAAGCGCGGCATTTATATGACGAAAAATGGCCGCATTAACTTGACGGGGCTGAATGCGACAAATCTCAACCGCGTCACTCAAGCCATAGTTGAGACGTGCAAAGAAGGATAATTCACCAAAAAAGTTATCGTTTTTATTTTGCGTTAGGGCTTTTTTTGCTGCTTGTTCTTAATATGCCACAAAGCTGGGTAGAGGGATTGCGGTCTGCAAGAGCGCGCTTATCTCGCGTTTCTCATAAAACTTTAAAGTCAAGTGCTCCAAGCAGCTCTTTTGTTGCGAAAAAACAGAGTGCTCAACAAGATCAGCTGCTCGAGTTAAAGCGGCAAAACCATCGCCTGGTGCTGCAAAATGCAGAGCTAAGAGAAGCGCTTCTGGGCGAAGCAGCTTTAGCGAAGCGGCTGGCAATTTTAGAGGAATTTGATGAGCTTCGAGAGCAAAAACCGGCGTGGAAAGACTTCTTGAGTCGCAGATTAGAGCAACAAAAGACTCTGCTAGACCTCGAAATCAAGGCGCTTCCGGCTCGGATCATTTACCGGGACGCTCAGGCATGGAATCGCTCGTTTTGGGTCGATATTGGGCAAGCCGCCAATGAAGGGTTAGGGAAATCTCTTGTCGAAGTCAATAGTCCTGTGCTTGCCGGGCCTTATTTAATTGGTCTTGTCGAGTATGTAGGGGAAAAACACAGCCGAGTTAGGCTAGTTACAGATCCCGCTACTGCGGTTGCCGTGCGCGTGACTCGCGGCGATAGCCAAGCACGTGAGCTTGGCCACTTAATCGATCTTGTCACTGCCCGTTTAGAGCTGCGAAAAAAAAAAGCTGGAAAAGAAGCGGAAGTAGCAGCAGTGTTGGAAAAGCAACTGCAAACAACAGC
Organism: Chlamydiota bacterium; assembly: GCA_039028715.1. GTDB lineage: Bacteria > Chlamydiota > Chlamydiia > Chlamydiales > Simkaniaceae > JBCCHO01. The sequence goes on from JBCCHO010000029.1 coordinate 4,880, forward strand.
AAAGTGGCTACAAAAATTAGGTGTAGAGCATTATTTGGCTAAAGGAGAGTTGTGTGGCACAAATGGGGTGTTGTGGCGTCAGTGTTCGCTAGTTCTCAAAGGGCGCGGTTTTAATTACGACTTTAGCGATGAAGAAGGGGGTGCACGGGATTTGAGAAGTGGCAAGCGGATCGATCAGAGTGATTCTGCTCTTGGAGTGTCCTTGGTAGAAGCGGGCGATCTGCTTGTCACAAGTGGGCTCGATGGGATTTTTCCCGCTGATATTCCTGTTGCGATTGTTTCTCGCGTCGAGTCACTAAAAGAAGGCGCTGCTTGGTATGACCTTGAGGCTTATCTTTGTGCAGGTGATTTAGAAAACCTCAAGACTGTGACGGTGCTACCATCACTTCAATTTAATCATAGGTGAGTTTCTTGTGCCTGGCTAAGAGCACAGACCTTTGCTTCGACCTCTTGTCGAAGAGAGGAGAAATCACACGAAGCGCCAAAAGCGTGGTCGTAAACTTCTCTTCGTTTTTTTGCCAGCGCCGGATCTCGATCGAGCTCGGCTTCAATGAAAGAGTAGAGGGTTTGGTAGCGATGTTGTGGAATGAGCGTGCCGCAAGTGTGAAGAAAGTTCGATGAAAGGCAATTTTTGTCTTTGCGGCTGGCCGGGTCGAAAAAAAACATCGGGCGGTTGAAGTAGAGAAAGTCGTAGCCAATCGAGGAAAAATCTCCTAAATAAAGATCGACCCGCTTGAGAATCGGAAACACGAGCGGATAAAGAGTTAAAATCACGACGTTTGGTTTGGACTGGTATTTTTCTCGAAGGAGGTTGACAAGACCAGAGTGGTGATGTTCCAGCCAAGGATGTAATTTTACAATGAGGTTGTACTGATCGGGAAGTTGCTCGGTTAGGAGCTTGCCGACGTCAAAAAGAGAAGAAGAAGCCTCGAGGTCGTGCCAGGTAGGGGCATAGAGAAGTGTGCGTTGGCGCTTTTTAAAGCCGGAAAAAACCTCTTCTTCAACGAGCGTATCATAGAATTGCTCGTATTTTTGGTAAAAACACAGCCGGTAGTTTCCCGTTTTGACGTAGGCTTTGAGCTTGGGTAGAATGCTTGCTTTAGCGAGTCTTTCTTCCATCTGATCGCCGTAAATAAGACTCATCTGTTGGAGCCCGAACTGCTTCATCGGCTTGTCTGAGTTGCCGTGGGGACAGTACCAAAACTGCAACTTCTTGCGAAAAATGACTTCGAAGAGCGGGGATAGGTCTTTGCGGTAGTTTGCTGATGAAACGAAAAGAGCGTCGTAGTGGGTGGCTAAAAACTCTAAGATTTGGGCGTGTTTTTGGATGTAAATCGGCTTGACTTGTGGATAGTATTTCTGGGTCGTCTCTAAGAGGAGCTCCTCATCGGTGATGAGCGGGATGTCGAGGATATAGGCGATCACGGCGAGGTGATCGAGGTGATTGACAGAGTCTCCTGGAGCTAAACAAATGCTGCAGGCGTGTTCAAGGGGTTGATCCGATTCCATTTAGCGCCCGTTCGATGGCAGTTTTAAGGGTGGGGTTCCAGTTTTTACTTCCAAATACATAGCCATAAAGGTCTTGACGTATTTTTTGGAAGTATTTTCCATCATTAGGAAGGTTTTTCTCAATAAGAGAAGGGAGGTTGGGATAGTCAGAGCGGTCGACTACATGACCACAGCGGAAAAGAAAGAGTCCTGGATCTGTTTTGGGGTTGCGGTTAGTTTCATTGAGAAAAAACATCGGCTTGTTGAACGTTAAATAGTCATAACCAATAGAAGATAGATCACCTATGTAACCGTCAACGGTATTCAAAAGGGGATAAATAAGGGGGAAGTCGGTTAGGATAGTCATATTTGAGCTTTTACTAGCTCGGTCTATAAGCAACTCAGTCCTATTTGGTTGCTGCAGGGCTAGGTTTGGATGTAGCTTGACGATGAGATTCCACTTGCGGGGCCAGTGTTCTATCATAGCGGGAAAAGCGCTAAAAAAAGAGGTCGAGCGTTCGCTGTCTTGCCAAGTTGGAGCATAGAGAAAAGTCATGCTGGCTGCAGAAAGGTGTGCGAGAATCTCGCGCTTGATGAGTTCATCGTAAAAGGTGGCGCGCTTCTGGTAGAAATGGTAGCGGTAGTTGCCGATAAGAAGAGCGCTATCGAGCTGGTCATAAGCATTTTTTGTCCGCAAAAAATCGATCATTTTTTCGCCGTAAACCAGGGCGATTTTTTCCTTTTGAAGCGCTTCCATCAAGTAGGAGGCATGTCCTTTATCTGAGTTGCCATGTGGGCACCAAATTGTCGTTAATGGTTTCTGATAAATGTGCTGGACTACAAAGAACATTTGGTCGATCAGATCGCGCGGCAATGAAGACAGCAGCGTATCGTAGTTTTCGATCACGTAGCGTCCTAAATGAAGGTCATCAGTCAAAAAAGTAGTCAATGCTGGGTAATACTTTTTTGCCAACTGCTGTAGGCTCGGTTCAGTGACGATAAGGGGAATGTCAAGCTCAATAGCAAGTGTTGCGAGGTGATCGAGGTGATGGGGCTGCATGCCGTGAATGAGCGCTGCTGACTTAGAAAGAGGCATAGAGTATGACTTAATCTTTGTACACAACCAAAATTGCTTGCTAGCAAGTATTAAACCCGATGGGAGCGAATTTTTCTAGGGTCAAGGGGAATCTTGAGTTATGGAGCAGGGTCATTGGAATCTGGGGCGGGCTCTTTTTCTGGGTAGTCGATTGTAATGAGCAGCGGTTTTTTCTCCTTCCCTTCTGGGTAAACCTGACTTGTATGAAGCGATGAAGTATTGATATCTAGAGGCTTTCCCTTGCGAATGAGGGCATAAAGTGTTTTATTGCGGATTTTTTGTTCGTGAACTTTTTCGGTTAGAGCTTGGAGTTGCTGGTAAAGAAGAAGGGTTTCAGCTTCATCTTCACGACTGGAATGAAAAAGATCTGCAAAGTCATCAAAGTGCTGAGAACAGGGAAGTAAAACAATCATTTTGCGCATAAGAGAATTGCGCTCTTGTGCTTGTACCTTGAGCTGCTTAGCAATTTTTTTACACTCTTGGTGCAACTCTTCTTTAAGTTCAAGGTCTCCAACAAGCAAGACATACTCTTGTTGATTGAGGTTGCTGAGAATATCTTGCCTAAGCTTAATTTCAAGCGTGAGCAAGTGTTGCAGCTCATCATTAAGCCTTTCCCACTGTTTTTGAGCTTCTTGGCTCCAATCCATGACATTCCCCTCCAATAAATTTCAGATTGAGCAAGATGAGCTAAACCTAATCCAAGGTCACCCTCATTGCTTTCTTTCTTTAATGTTGCAATTTCTGTGCCAGATAGGCGGCTTCTTTTTTTTGGATGCTGGGCCGACTGTTTTTTCAAGATTTCAAACCCAAGTTGTATGAGGCTCCTGCGCAAAATTCCATTTCGAAGGGAAATTCGCGCTTTTGTCCTTGAGAACCTCTTTTTTGTAAATTGCCTATCCTTAGCAGGATATGTCAATTTACGAAAAGTAGTTCTCAAGTCAAAATCATCAAATTTCCCTTCGAAAGCGATTTTTGCGCAGGAGCCTCGTATGAAAAGCTTCTGTCACAGATCATTTTGGGCTGCCGGATTTTTTCCAGGTTTTGTGAGAAATCATGGCTAGCACTAAGCAGGAAAAAAATAGGTCGATCTCACAGGTAAAAAACATAAAATTTACCCAAAGCATCATCAGATATAACTTGGTTTTCAAACTTTTAATTGTCTTATTTATGTTGCAGCTTGACTGCCAAATAGACTATTCTCTCTTGCTGTCAACTTGTTCTTGAAGCTGAACAGGAAAAATGGATCAAAAGAGACTCCTCGCGCAAAATTCCATCTCGATTGAAATTCGCGCTTTTGTCCTTGAGAGCTGATTTTTGCGGGGGAGCCTCTCCAAGGAGCTCTTTTGGAAATGGTTACAACTGTTTCCTGCAAGATCTCCTTGAAATCTCGAAAAACATCTTGCTTAAGCTTTTTAGCAGAGCTTGTGAGAAATACGGGCTAGCTTGCAGCTGGTAATAGCTTTAGGGAATTGAGGGTGGCACATTAAAAGAAGCTTTCTATGGGAGTTTTTTGGGAGATGAAAGCAATTGACAATAACCAGCTTAACCACTGGTTTTTAAAGCAGCGTCGAGCTCTTCCATGGCGGGAAAGTTCTTCTCCTTATGCGGTATGGGTTTCCGAAGTGATGTTACAGCAAACGCAAGTTAGCGTAGTCATTCCTTACTTTTTGCGCTGGATGGAGCTGTTTCCCTCTGTAAAAACATTGGCTGAAGCTCCCTTAGAAGCAGCGCTAAAAGCTTGGGAAGGCCTCGGCTACTATTCTCGTGTGCGGCGGCTGCACGAAGGAGCGCGCTATCTGGTTCGCCATCACAATGGAGCCTTGCCGTCAAATAAGAAAGAGTTATCCAAAGTGAAAGGGATTGGACCTTATACCATTGGAGCCATTTTGAGCTTTGCCTTTCAGCAGCGAGCAGTTGCTGTTGATGGCAATGTTATGCGAGTTTTATGTCGTTTTTGGGGAATTGAGAGTGAGGTTGATCGCGTAGCGACGAAGCAAAAAGTAGAGCTAACGCTAGAAGGTCAGTTGCCAGCCAAGCAGCCTTGGGTGGCAATGGAAGCGCTAATAGAACTAGGGGCGCTTGTTTGTCAGCGCATCCCACGTTGCTCGCGCTGTCCGCTCCGCTCTTCGTGCGCTGCTCGAAAAGAGGGCAAGGAACTGACTTTGCCAAGAAAAAAAAGGCGAGCGAAAACAACGCTTTTGCATCGGCTTGTGGCTGTTATCTATACTAAATCTGCGCTATTGCTGCGTTGCGGCAAGCAAGGAAAAGTGATGGAGGGGCTTTGGGAATTCCCTTATCTAGAGCTCACTCAAAAACCCTCTGGCGATATGAAAATTAAAGTAACCTCTAAATTTCCAATTGCGCTCACTTATCAAAGAGCACTGCCCCAGCTTTCTCATACCTTTACCCGGTTTCGCGCTATTCTCTACCCAGAGCTTTGGCTGAGCGAAAGTAAAGCAGCAGTTCCCGGCTATCAATGGATTGCAGTCGATGATCTTAAACAGTGCTCTTTTTCATCTGGACATCGGCGCATTTTACATCATTGGCTGACTATGAAGGATATGTAATGGAAAAAGAAAGTCGAACTTTTTTGTGGCTTAAAATTCGGGCTATTGGCGCGCTTGTGCTAGCATTGCCGCTTGTGTTTCATATGGTTTTCGAGCTTTTTGGCTGGCCGCTTTCCTTATCGCCGTGGATGCAACTGGTCTTGGCGACAATTGTTCAGTTTGGCGCTGGCTACTCTTTTTACACGGGGGCGTTTCGCTCTCTTAAAAAAGGAATAGTTGGGATGAATGCGCTAGTAGCTCTTGGGACGAGCGCGGCTTACTTTTATAGCGTTTTTGCGCTTTTCCTTCGCTTTTCTTCGTTTTTTTATTTTGAGACGAGCGCAGCTTTGATTGCCCTTATTTTGCTTGGAAATTGGATTGAGCAGCACTCTAAAAGGCGCGCTTCTAAAGGGATGAAAGCGTTGCTCGAGCTGCAAGCAAAAACAGCGCGCATTGCAAGTGGCGACGATTATATTGAAATCCCGATTGAAGATGTGCGCATTGGTGATTGCGTCATGGTGCGTCCAGGGGAGAAAGTTCCGGTCGATGGAGAGGTTGTTAAAGGGAGCTCTCATCTCGATGAGTCGATGTTGACTGGAGAAAGCGAACGGGTCGCTAAGACAGCAAAAGATCGAGCGTTTGCTGGCACAATCAATGGCGAAGGGGTGATAGAGATCAAGGCGACTCGGCTGGGAAAAGAAACTCGCTTGGGGGGAATTATCCGGCTCGTTGAAGAGGCGGCGCGCTCAAGACCGCCAATTCAACGGTTAGCCGATAAAATCTCATCGCTATTTGTTCCTGCTGTCCTCGTCGTTGCGGCGCTTGTTTTTCTCGGTTGGGGGCTATTGATGCAAAACTGGATCGAGGGACTACTTAGTGGCGTTGCCGTGCTTGTCATTGCTTGCCCTTGCGCGCTAGGGTTGGCAACGCCTACTGTCATCACGGTGGCGTGCTCTCGCGGTGCACGTGAGGGAATTTTGTTTAAAGATGTTGCGGGATTGGAACGAGCTCGAAAGGTCGATACTTTTGTTATCGATAAAACGGGGACGGTGACTGAGGGAAAAGTTTCTGTTCAAGCGATTCATACGGATCAGGCAGAGCAACCCTTCTTGGCTCTTGTGGGGAGTTTATCGCTCTATTCTGATCATCCTATATCTGCTGCGATTAACCTGTATTTAAAGCAACAAGAAGTTCCCATCCAAGGGTGTGAAAACTTTCACGCTCACCCGGGAAAGGGATTAAGCGGTTCTATCGATGGGAAAATCTATCGACTAGGGTCAGTGGCCTTTATGCATGCGCATCAAGTTGATCTTAGAAGCTATGAAAAGGCGATGCAAAATGAGCCAGAGACCCTAGTTGCTTTAGCCGAAGAAAACCAGTGTTTGGGCTATCTCACGCTAGCTGATAAGATGCGTCCACAGTCAGTGCAAGCAGTTGAGCAGCTGCGCCAAATGGGGAAGAAAGTCTACCTTTTAAGTGGAGACCGGAAGGTCGTTGTTGAATCAGTAGCAGCAAAGCTCGGAGTTGATGGCTATTTTGCGGAAGTCCTTCCAGAAGATAAAGCTCATTATGTCAAAAAGTTGCAAAGTGAAAATCGCGTTGTCGGCATGGTTGGGGATGGAATCAATGACGCCCCAGCTTTAGCTGTAGCTGATGTTGGGTTTGCGATTGCAGCGGGGACAGATGTTGCGATGGAAAGCGCAGCTGTGGGGTTGATGAGCAGCTCACTTGCCCATGTGATCAGCTCACTTAAACTATCTCAACTTACTTTTATCAAAATTCGTCAAAATCTTTTTTTCGCTTTTGTGTATAATTTTCTCGGCATACCTCTTGCGGCTTTTGGCTTTCTCAACCCGATGATTGCCGGTGCAGCGATGGCACTAAGCTCAATTTCTGTTGTGCTTAATGCGCTCACGCTGCAAAAGAGGCGTTTTTCAAATCATTTTAGGTTTAGACACAACTTGGGATTTAACTCAAAAGAAGGAGTCAGTAAAAATAATGATAGATAATATTTTTAAAGTAGCAGGCAAAAAAGCCGCCGAGGTTTATTTTCTTGGCAAAGAAGAAAAAGATAGAAACCCGAACTTTGACCTGATGCCGTCAATGATTGCATGTGTGGGATATATTGGCCTGTCCACCTCTATTCATCATTATGCTTATTTTTCTGGCAAAGAAAAGTCAATAACAATAAGTCGCGTTGCCTACATCGCAATCGAAATCATCTCATCTCTTTTTAGTGGAGCAGTATCAGCTGCCTTATGTCATTTTCTAAGCTATCGAGTGGAAATGTGGGCCTATGATCTGGCGTTTGATATGCTTTTCCATACTGCATCGCGAATTATACCGTTTAACCTACTGATTCCAAAGCAGGCACTTAATTTATCGAAAATCTATGCCAGAAATCTAATAGAGGGATGGCGCAATCCACTCATTGACCCTATTTCCCTAACTATTTCATCGGCTATTATCTCGGTTATAGATTATATGATTCCCCTAGAAAATGCTAAAAGCTCTACAACGCCCGCTAGCACAGAGCAAAACTCAAATGCATGGCAAAATAACCAGGAGGATCGTTGGTCTCATGACAATATACAAGAGCTTCCGCAACAAATAGCTTTAAAAAGCTTAACTCAAAAGCTAAATCGGATAGCAATTAAAGCTTTGTTGCCTCAATTAGTGGCTTGGCTGTTTACTCCTAGCGTTTGTTCCCTGCTCGGTCGAAAAGTGGTTGTCTTCAGCTATTCGAACGTTTTGGCCTTGGCCTTGTGTAGCTTTGCTCAAAACAGCAGCTTGGTATTGAAACGCGCTCAAGAGGAGGCTAAGCAAAACTTGATAACATAGGTCGCACTCAGAGGTAGTACCTGTGAGTGCGACCTATTTTTCCCTTTTAGCATTGAAGCAGTTGAAAGAATCTACGAGAGGTATCCAGCAGCAAAACAAGCTAGAGGAAGAAGTCATTAAGTTTGAAAAGCGAATAGATCAGGAGATGGGAAATAAGAACCTAGCAAAGCCCTGCATCAAGGCCGTAAAAAGTTTAAAAAGGCATTGGGAAGGGCTAACAACTTTTGTCAAA
>JBCCHO010000030.1:0-13015 GCA_039028715.1 Chlamydiota bacterium
CTCTTTTCTCTTGATGACTGAAAAGCCCAAAGCTAATCTCAAGCATTATTTTTGTAATCTGCTTGAAATCAATACATTCAAATTTTTGAGTGTGCTTGAAATAAAGCTATATATGAAAAGGATTAACTCTGCGGATGAACCAAACTCTTTATCGGAGATGCCCCAATGAGCCGCTGTTTTTCAAGCCTGATCTACTTCCTGCTAACCCTATTTTCCTGGATGTCCCTCCGTGCAGATGAGACGAGTTTGCAGCTTCTAGGACCTAGAGAGAGTGATCCATCGAGCATTGTAGAAGGCGTGAGCACCATCTTCGGAAATTACTGTGAAGTAGAAGTCGATCTTGTCGTGCCTGGACCTGATACACTGACGCTCTCTAGATTTTACTCGAGTGGCGATCATGTAGCAAGCAACAACTTCGGAGGATGGCGCCTCCTTTCCAAGTGTCTCCTATCCGTGCAAAAAGACCCTAAAGGAAAGACCTATTCAACCCCTGAAGGGAAATACGATCTTACCTATGTAAGAGTGGGAACAGATGAAGGAAGTATTCTTACCTATATAGGTTGGCAAAATACAAGCCATGCAAAGTCTAGATCTCTTTACAAGGTCGATGTGGACGATCAGGTATTTAGTATCGCAAATAATGCCAGAGGCAACCCCCACTCCTGGACTAATCAGAAAAACAATAAGCTTTGCTATCAAGCTGATGGAGACTGCTTTGAACTATCCTTGTGTCACTTAGGCAAAAGAGTTTACCTCAAACACCCATCCAAAAACTTCTACTGCCTAGAAAAAGAAATCCTTCCAAGTGGAAACAAAGTGTTTTACGAATATGATGGGCAGGCAAGACCGACTCTCATCAAGTTAGTCAATGGGAAAGAGGAAAAAGTTTTAGCTTGGATCAAAATCCAGTACGGGCAAATCACTCGCGCCCAAAGTAGCGATAAGAAGACAATCGAATATCATTTTGAGCAAGATGATTCGAACAGGCCCCTTTTAACAAAAGTCGTTTCCACTCACAAACCTTCGGTCGAATATCAATACAACCAAGCAGAAAAACACCCCCTTCTCATCCGCAAACTCCTGCCAGGAGGAAGAAGTACAGAAATTGAGTACCTAATCGATAGCGATGGGAAAAACAGAGTCCGTACCTTCACAAAACCCATCCTAGACGGACTGATAGCTCGCACGGAGTTTACCTATGAACTTGAGGAAGATGGGAGCGGATATACGCAGGTTCATGGTCCTTCTGGTGAGAAGACCGCCCATCACTATAACGAAGACCTCCAGCTCATCTCCATTGAAGACTATTTAAGTGGATCTCTCTACCGAACTCAAAGGAATCTCTGGGGCAATAAAAGAGACGCTTGTAATCTCTTGCAAACCTCTATTGAAGATAGCTCAGGGAACACCTACTTTGCGAAAACGTACTCCTATGATGATCAAGGCAATGTACTACACGAGAAGGAATACGGCAATCTAACTGGAGCACATCCAGATCCACTCATCATCAGCGGTGATGGCATGGTTGATGAGAGTCAAGAAGCTCATGTAAAGAGCTACTCTTACCACCAGGTTGATGACGTCGACGTTGTGACTCAAACAGATAGGAAGGGTTCCGGCATTCGTTACTGTTACAAAAAGGGAAGCAACCTCCTTCTGCGTAAATATATCCTAAAAAACGAAGTGCGCAAAAAGCGGTGGTGTTATAGCTACAACGAAGATGGAACCTTAACACAAATTCAAATCGACGACGTCAACCACCACGATCCTAAATCTGTCTATTCCCTTCAAAGTAGGTTTATCGCAACAATCACTCCAAAAACAGAGCTTCCCGGAGTCGGAGCTCCCGAAATAATCGAAGAAAAATACCTCGATATCAAGGGCAAACAAGAAGTATTGATCAAAAGAACAATAAATCACTTTGACGCCCAAGGAAATATCATTACGCAAGAGATCCACGATGCGAATGAAGAGCTCAGATACACTCTAAAAAAGAGTTATGAAAATGGGCTTCTCATTATGGAGACAGACCCTTTCGGGAATGAGACCCATTACGCCTATGATGCCATGCGCAACCTCATTAAAGAAACGAGGACCGCTACTGGAACCTCCAATCGCTATAAATACGACCTAGAAAATCGCCTGATCTATACTGCAAAAGAAGCAGATGGACACACCTTTGAATCTTCTATCTCTTACAATGCATCTGGATACAAAACAACAGAGACCGACCATTTTGGAAATGTGACCAGCTTCTCCATTGATGATTTAGGGCGCATAAAAACGGTCACCTATCCAGAAATGAGCAAAGAAAGTCACGGATCTTTTGCTCCTACCTACTCGTATGAACACGACCTTTTTGATCATGTCACAAAGGTAATCGACCCTTATGGGAGCGTCACTTCAAAAACCAATACTCCTCGTGGAAATCCGGTTCATATTGAATATCCCGATGGTGCAGAAGAGTTTTTTAAGTACGATTTAGAGGGCAGCTTGCATCGCCGTTGTGGTAGAGATGGAACTGTTCGGATCTTCGAATATGATTACATGGGGCGCAATTGCCACATTGAGCACTACGAAAGAAGTCAAAAGCGATCTGGGGCTTGGATGAGTAGTGTCTATTCAAACTACGATGCTTTCCATCTTACTTCAACCAAAGATGAAAATGGAAACAAAACTATCTACTCCTATGATAGAGCTGGGCGTCTCATTTCTACTAAAAAAGGATCGCATAAGGTTGATTTTTTCTACGATCCGCTTGGCAGAGTAGCCGCCATCAAAAAATGGAAATCAAAGGACACATATACCTGCGAAAAGAAGGAATACGATCTAGCGGGAAATGTGACTTCCCTAACTGTTGAAGACGAAACAGGGAAGGTTCTTACAAAAACTGAATATTCCTACGATGACGCGAGCAGATTAGTCGAAATCATCGGGTATCCCCAAAATAAGCGCACCTGCTTGAAGCGTTTTGAGTACGATCTTTTTGGACGTCTTATAAGAGAAACAGATAGCCAAGGCTCCTCTACCCAGATCGTATACGATGACGGATTCATTAACGAATGGGGGCAGCGAGTGCTTAAAAAGGTCACCGCTGACCCTTTAGGAAACCACGTTGAGGAAGTTTACGACCCCCTTAGCAACCTTGTTTCCATCATCAAAAAAGATGCTTCGGGGAAACGCTTATCTTTTGCCAATCACTTTTACGATGCGTTTGGCAATGTTACCTCTCAAAATAACGCAGTCATTGACTTAAGTGGAAAGACAAAGAGCTATGTCTTAAGAAAAGCCTATCTTCCAGGATCTCACCTTGCCAAGATACATGTTGCCGCAGATTCTCCCGAAGAAAGAACCACACAATTTACCTATAATACCTATGGGGACCTATCGACGAAGCAAGAATCAGGTGAACCTTCGCCGATTACCTATCAGTACAACAAAAAAGGGAACCTTGTGAAAATTTTCTATCGAGAAGGGGGGGGGACAAGAAAGATTCTTGCCACAAGATAGAGTACGATAAAAAAGGGAATGTGACGAAAGCCAACGTAAGCTCGAAACTTTCCCTTAGATACAAGTTTGATGCAAATGACCATCTCACCGAAGAAACTGTCAAAGACGCATTTGGATCTTACAGTGTCAAAAGCTCGTACGATGGAGAAGGGTGCATGACCCAAATTGAGCTTCCCGACGGATCCTTCATCCAATATACTTACGAAGGACCTTTTGTTCAGCGGATAGTAAGAGTCAGAAAGGATAAACAGGAGATCTATCAGCACAAAATCTTCTCAAGGGATCTAATGGGAAATATTCTTGAAGAGATTCTTCCCTGCCATGCCGGTTCTAGAAAGCACTCTTTTGATACTTTGGCAAGAAAAATACAAATCGCTACTGATTTCTTTACTGATACCATCCCAGGTCAAGGATATGACCCATTAGGCAATGTTAAAACAAGAAAGGCTCTATATGATGGGGAAGAGTGGAACATATCCTATACATACGATGCATTAAATCAACTTTTGTCAGAAAAAGGAGAGACTCCGCACACCTATTCCTTTGATTCCATAGGCAACCTTTTGAATAAGGGTAGGTCTTCTTTCGTTGTTAATGATGCGAATCAGCTCACCCAAGCAGATGGAGCTACCTATACATTTGATGCCAGAGGGAATTTAGCTACAAAAACACTAGGTGGAAGAGTCTGGGAGTTCAAACATAGTCGATTGAATAAGCTCGTATCAATCATCTTGCCAAATGAGACCGTCGTATCATTTACGTATGATTTATCTGGAAAGCGTCTTTCAAAAACGATCGATAAAAACGGAACCATAGAAACCTTCCGCTACTTCTACTTAAAAGATACGGAGCTTGGCTGTATGGATAGCAAGGGCAATATTGTGCAGCTACGCATCCCAAGCAACCCGAATCAACCTGAAAGGGAGCCATTCATTGCTTTTGAGCTTTATAAAGAGATGTATGTTCCTATCTACGACATCCAAGGGAATGTCGCCTGCTTAGTAGATCCAGAAAGGAGAAAAATCCAAGAGAGCTATCGGTATTCTGCGTTTGGAGAGGAAGAGATCTACAATCACCGAGATCGAGAAATCAATCAATCTGGCGTGAGTAATCCTTGGAGATACCGAGGCAATCGGATCGATGAAGAGACAGGTCTTATGTACATCGGGCATCGTTACTATGATTCAGAAACAAGTAGATGGATCAGTCCTGACCCCTCTGGTGATTTAGACGGCCCTAACTTGTACGTGTACTGCAGAAACAACCCCTTGACTTACGTGGATTACTTTGGCTTAGCCTCTGAGAAAAGCAAAGGATCTGCATTTGAGAGTTACTTCTATGGAGAATATGAGCCCCATTGCTATTGCGAAAGACACCGTGACTGCAAAAGAGGAGGAGACATTGCGACCAATCCTACCCTGCGTGCAGGTGTAAGCATAGGAAGCGTTGTTGATCTTTCGTTAGAAGTCCTATCTCATCCTCGAGTGCAAGGATCAATGCAAGCATTTGCAGGCCTTGCTGAGGCAAGTGCAGGAGGACTCGCTACGTTTGGCACTGGAGGTTTGGCTACTCCGATTGGCTGGCCTGTTCTTGCACATGGTCTTGATCAATTTATCACCGGACTGGGCACTGCGATTACGGGGAAGCACAGAGCCACACTGACCGAGCAACTGCTGCAAACAACCGGCATGTCTTCAGAATGGGCATCGTTTAACAATGATGTATTGACTATTGGGGGGACGATGGGAGGATCAGCCATCATCGGAGCAAGTAGGTTGAGGGTTTTTCCTATTTTTAAGTTGCCTTCCAAAACAGTCACCAACCTTAGCGAAGGATTCCAGGAAACTAAAAGTGCTATCAGAATATGGCCTTCGCCCACAAAAAGCACCCAACTAATAAATGGAATTGAATACGTCCCACATGCATTGGAGAGAATGTCTCCTCGTGGATTAATACATAAAGGGACAGAGATGGTTAGTAGAGGTGTTCCCCCTTCAGTTGTTGAAAATGCACTTAAGTTTGGGACTAAAGTTCCCGGTAATACTTCAAGTGAAATAGTTCATATATTTGAAAATGTTTGGGTTGTAACAAATCCTGAGGGGACCCGGGTGATAACAGTAATTACAACTGGGAGATAATTATGGATATGACAGGCCATCAAAAGCGACTTTGGCAAAGTATGATTGATCTGATACAGCGCTATCTGAATGAGGAAACTAATGATTTCTATGACTTGGTAGGTAAACTTGAGGGAGCATTAGATGCAGCTGATATTAAAGATAAGGAGCTTGTTAGCAAATGGTATGATTTTTGGACCCCACTTGAAACACGAAGAGCTATTCAAAGAAATAATATTGATAAAGAAAAAGCTACTAAAGAATTAAAGATGATGCAAGAGTTTCTTTTAAAAAATACAAATAAAAACAGCTCTGGAAGATGATTGAATTAATGGACGATTTTTGCTTTTGTTTTGCTGTCCCATTTTTTTTTGTCATGAAGCTCATTCCTTTTTCCGTTTTTGAATTAATGATACTCCAATTCTTCTATTCCTGTCTTAATGGGGAGCAGTATAACTCCATGAAAGCTCCCTTTTTTCGTTAAATCATAATTTTTTCTTTGCATTTTCAAAGATATTTTTGTTAGCTTCTTGCCTAAACTGCAGGGCCCCTTATGCAAACAAGGCTATGACGTCAACATTATTAAAAGCTCATTTATTTACCAGCCAGAGCCAAGAACTTTTTAAATGGATTGCGGGCTTTACCGAGCGCTTCCCCAAGTGGGTAGATTCTAGGCTTCTCAAAGGGTTGTACCATCTTTCAGGGCCAGGCATTTCCCCTTCCTTTATGAAAGAAAGATCTCTTTTTCACCTTAAACGCCTACTATTGACTCAGTTTTTGCTTCAAAAGAAAATAGAAAATGAGCTTGCTTTAAGTAAAGAGCCATTTCTCGTTAAGATTTTTTCCATAGATTCTCTTATTTGCGTTGCTGTTGCCTGCCCCAAAAGAAAAACCTGTTTAACAGGGGAAACCATTCTTGAAATAGCAGATCAAAAAGTTCCGGCTCTTAGAAAGGTCGAAACCTCTTTTTACTCTTGGCAGGCCCAAGCTTTGCCCTACACCTTTTGCTACGTAGAACTATAGAAAATGAGGGGAAAAGATCTTCTTACTTCAGAAATTAAGAAACTCGAAAGCCATTTGCAGCAAGAGATTGACTATTATCTATCGGAAGCTCCCATCTTCTGGCCATACAATCACGAAGAGGCTTTTAAACAGCTACTGATTTTGGCAAAAGAAATTTCCTCAGAAGAGGATGACCCTCAAGTGAGTATTCATTTCCAAAAGCAGACGTCAAATCACTTAGAATTCATTATTTACATCGCTAGACCCAAATCCAATCTTTCAGCAAAAACAACGATTACAGACTGCTGCTTTCCTCTGTCAATCCAGCTGATCACTCATCTTAGAAAAGAGATTGGATCTGAAATTCCCACAATGATAGAGGCTTTCTCCTTGCTGATTCCCCTTAAGAAGTGCAAGCAACAATCATCGGTGAACTTGCTACATACTAGGGAGTTTATTGTTAAGCTGCTTGAAAATGTAGTTGGGGTTTTTAGAGACTATAATGGAGGGCTCTTCGAAATGCAAAAGAATAGATTCGAAGAGCTTTCGAGTCTGTTTGCCGAAAAAATTCCTAACTTTTCCCTTTTTGCTAAAGATTTATTCTATGCGCTTCAACCTATCGAGACACAAATGTGCTTAACTGACGCTCTTTTCGAGAAGCTTTTTGAGGGAATCTCTCAGGTCTTATCAAAACCAATCCCTCTCTTAAACAAACCGAATTCTCATGTCATGATTTTTAGGTCTCAAGATCCTGACAAATTACTGATTTATAGTAATCAAGTTAAAGACCTTCGAAAACGAAATAAGATTACTGCCCATACCCAGTTTAGAGTGTTTTCGCACTATTACCTTTGCTTGCTAAGTTCAGAAAGTTTACTTCCTGAAGTGATAAAAGAATTTTATCATCCCACCCTTAAAGTAGAGAACCATTCGGTCCTTAATCTGATGTTTCAGGAAGGAGAAGTTCCCGCCTTGTGTCCGACCCACTTATTTAAAGAAACTCGTAGCAGAACATTAAGTAAGTTGCTCTTTGAGGGACTTATGCACATGACCAATGAGAATAAACCTACTAGAGCCGGTTGTAAGGAATTTGCTATTTCTAAAGATAAAAAGTGCTATATTTTTAAACTTCGCCCTAATTTTTGGTCTAACGGGGAGAAAGTAACAGCATCTCATTACGAAAAAGCGTGGAAAATAAACATATTGAAGGATCTCGAACTCAACCCGTTTTACACCATTAAGCACGAGGTCATTTCTACGATGAAAAATCAAGCCTCCCTATTTGATTTAGAGCAAGAAGATATTAGTCTTTCTGACATAGAACCTGATCGCGACTTGGTCTAATAATTTCCTGTGTTAGTGGAAATTCAATTGAATCAAGATGAATGCAGCTAAGCGAGCAATCAGGCCAGTAGCAATAGGCAGAAAAAACTGGATCTTTTTTGGGAGTAAGGAAGGGGAAAAAGCCGGTGGCACTCTACTGTCGCTGATCCAAACTTGTCGGAGGCTTGGAGTCAATCCCCGAGAATATCTGGAAGACATACTCAAGCGAATCATGACCCACCCAGCAAAAAAAGTTGCTGAACTTTTGCCAGACAGATGGCTTCTCGACCAAAAAAACCAAGAATAGACTCTCCCCATAAATTATAAAAGACGTCTAGAAATGACGCTTACGCCCATTGATACTCCTTTATAGATAAGGAATCATCATAGGAAAAAGGAGATTAAATCATAACAAAGAGATAGATAATCTCAACACCTTTTGATATAACTAGTTGTATATCAAATGGATTTCTGTGATGTCATGCAAACTTACGCACTATTTCCGCATTTTAAGAAAAAATTGTCACAAATAATCGCATGATTTAATTAGAGCCTGTGACACGTTTTTCCTCGTAACCACAACTGTCACAGATGTCACACTAGAAAAAGAGAAAAATTAGACTGCTTTCTCCATTTTGAAGTTAGTTAATTTGACACCTCTGCAGATTGTTTACTCTGTGACAACTCTAAATCCCCATTTTTCAAAAAATGGTTTTGCCGTGATACTTACTTCAGCAAAAATGAGGTGTATATGGTTGTTTTTTGCCCTTTGAAGAATTTCTTTCATAAGCGCTGATCCAACGCCTTTCCCAATCCATTCATCGTGGCAATAAAAACAATCAATATGGCCATTTGGTTCGAACTCCGCAAACCCAACGATTTTCTCTAGGACGGTGGCAACAATTGGTTTAAGTTTTAGAAATTTTTTTGCCCATCCTTTTGTTTCTAAACTTGAAGGAGGAGCCCAAGCGTTTACCTGCTCTTCTGTGTAGTGTTGAATGTTGACTCGATGAATGGTGTTATAGTAAATCTCAGCAAGGGCCTGTACATCTTCTGATTGGTAATTTCGGATGGATATTTTCTCATTCATGTGTTGGCTCTGACTCTCTAAAAAAAAATCAGCATCTTTTTGGTTGTTAAAGATAAGGAACTCAGTCTCTGGATATTTTTTTCCAAGTTCCATGATGTGCCCATTTTTTTTCTTGTTGAAGTTCCAGGTGTATCTCAGGATTTCCCAAGTTATAATACGCAATCCACTTAAGTCTTTTTTGTAGTTAAACACTCTTTTTAAAAGTCTCCAGATACAGAGTATTCGGGACAGTTGAAGATAGATGAAGACATCGGCTTTAGAAACCCTCATTTCAAAAGTCGCAGATGAGCATCCTTCAACTATCCATGCCTCTTCATTAAGCAACGCTTTTTGAATGCCTATAAATTCTTGCTTATCCCTTTTTTTTCCGCCAGACTCGAACATGTGTTTATCTAAATGATGGACGGGAATTTTTAAAATTTTACCAAGTTTCGAAGCAAAGGTAGATTTTCCACTTCCTGGAGGGCCAATCAACGCAAATTTTTTTGGGTGAGTCTTTTTCATAGATGGATCGACAACGCTATAGTTGTTGCTGGAGTGTAGCATAATAATCTCAAAAAACAAGGAAGTTTTACTGCAGTTTCACTCAGTCTAGTGCGTAATTGAGCGTTACGTAGCGGAATTTTTCGGTATGAATTTTTTGTTTTATGTCACTGAAAACAAAAGGCTTCAGTTGTTAAACTGAAGCCTTAAAATGGATTGGAGGTGGAGAGAATCGAACTCTCGTCCTCGGATAACGCCGCACTCGCGCCTACATGCTTAGTGTCTTAAAATGGTAGAGTTAACCTTGCTGTAAGACACCCCACTTAGAGTTAACTCACTTCTTTTTAATCTCGAAACACCGTTTCTAGAAGTCCAGATTCGATGCTCATACCAAGTGTAATCACGATAGTTCTAAAACCCTTGGTCCAGTTCCAGGCTATCGGCTTCATGAGACGGGTTAGGTCTTATGCAGCTATTTGAAAATCACAACCTAATTCTTCGAAAGAGTCTTCTTCCTTAGTATTTAGAAATGCAATCTTCGAGGCTTTATTTTCGCCAATTGTGTTTTCTCGGCTTTTTTAAGAGGCCAACCGAATCCTCTGCATGCCACGGATGTTTTGTTACCAAGTCGAAACCTGTACACCCCCAGTTGTTAGTATACCATAAAAGCCTATTTTTGTCGGCTAATATATAAACTACTAACAAATAAACAGTTAGGAATTAGCTCTATGGTATCATCTACGCCTATTTTCTTCTAGTCATATTTTTTCTTGCTCAAGAGCTTGATACACATTGCGAAGACTTCAAACCCAAGCCCGCATCTGATGATCGCTCATCTAAAATTCTCTTTTTTCACCTGTTTGAACCTCAAACAGGTGAAAAAACAGAACATGTATCTGAACGATCATCAGACGCGGAATTGGGTTTCAAAAAAGCTTCCTTTTTTGAAAAGAAAATGTAGAAGAGATAAGCTTTAGACATCCGTTTAATACCTGTGAGTGCGACCTATGGGTATTTAGAGGGATTTTCAATTTTTTTCATGCTTGAAACGGAAAAATGGACACATACTTGGATAAAGTAGGGGCCATTTTTCCGTTTCAAGCATGGGGAAAAGAAAAATTCAAATCAATATCCATAGGTCGCACTCACAGGTAATATGTAATCGACCCCTGAAAAAACTAAGAATGCCGTTGATTAATGGCGATACTGTTGCTTAGGCATGCGTACTCGCGTAAGGGGAAATCCAGATTTTGTGCTCTAACATTGGTTTTTGATAAAGTGAAACCCGAGTGAAGATTTGAGGAGTTTTTAGGGCCGACTATGTAGTCACTGCAAGTGACAAACTCGGGTTAACCACCGATAAGGGGTAGTTCAAAGTGGCTTTTGATCCAAAAGAGCTCGAAACAATGACGTCTGATCCCGGCGTCTATTTGATGAAAAATCAACAAGGCCAAATCCTCTACGTCGGCAAAGCAAAAAATCTGAAAAGTCGATTGAAACAATATTTTATTCCCGGGCGCGATGGGCGACCGATGGTTCCTTTCCTGACTGCGCAAGTCGAGTCGATCGCTACCATCGTTACCTTCTCCGAAAAAGACGCTTTGCTGCTCGAAAATACGCTCATCAAACGCCACCGCCCAAAGTATAACGTTCTACTCAAAGACGACAAAACTTTTGTCAGTTTACTGATCAATCGCCACCACAATTACCCGATGGTAAAAATCATTCGCTACCGAGAAAAACCAACCGAAAAAGGCCTTCTCTTTGGCCCCTATACCAGCGCCTTTGCCGCCCGCCAAACAGTTGAGCTCATGAGTCGCATTTTTAAGCTGCGGCAATGCTCTGATCGAGAGCTCAAGTCGAGAAGCCGCCCGTGTATTTTATACTCGATTGGGCGGTGTCTCGCTCCTTGCGTTGCAAAATGCAGCCACTCGGTTTATCAACAAGAGGTTGAACGCGCAATTGCTTTTCTCAAAGGAAATGACGATAGTGTTCTTTGCAGCTTAAAACAAGACATGCAGCAAGCGGCTGAAAACCTAGAATTCGAACAAGCACAGCTGATTTTAGAAACCATTCGCCAGATTGAGCATGTGACCAAGGAAAAGCAAACGATTGTCAAAGTACGCTCTAAAGATCGCGACGCGCTTGCGCTTCACCGAGAAAATGGCCGCTCGCTTATTGCCAAGCTTCTTTTTCGCCAAGGCAAATTAGTCGGAGCAGAAAGTTATCCATTAGAAGAAGTCATCGGCGATGAAGAGCAGACCTGGGAAACGTTTTTACTTCAACATTACTCTAATCAACTGGTCATCCCCGCTGAAATTCTACTTCCATCTTCTCTTAAAAACGCGCCTCTTTTAGAAGAGATTTTAGCAGACCAAAAAGGAGAAAAAGTGCGGCTTTTTTGCCCTAAAAAAGGTGAACGCACTGACCAAATTGCTTTAGCGCAAAAAAATGCTGCGACCTTTTTTCACCAAGAGTGGGCAGCAATTGCAGGCCGCGAAGACTTACTACTTGAGCTCCAAGAAGTTTGCCACCTGACACACTACCCTGTGCAGATTGAGTGCTTTGACACATCGAGCATGAGCGGAAGTGACCCAGTCGCCTGCATGGTTGGGTTTCACAAAGGCGCGCGCGATAAAAAGCGCACCCGATTGTTTACAATTAAAACTGTCAAGGGCGGCGATGATTACGGCTCTTTGCGCGAAGTGCTCAAGCGCCACTATACAAAAGCAAAAGAAAACAATGCTCTTCCCGATCTCATCCTTATTGATGGCGGCAAAGGACAGCTCAGCTCGGCATCCAAAGTGCTGACAGAGCTTGAAATCGCTACTGTTGATCTGATGGCCCTGACAAAAGAAGAAGGCAAGCACGATAAAGGGCTGCGCGAAGAAAGGGTTTTCATTCCCCACCACCGCGATCCAATCACCCTTTCTCCTCGATCGCCTGTTCTTTTTTTGTTGCAGCAAATTCGAGACGAGGCCCATCGAGTGGCGATTGCATTTCAGCGAAAAAGGCGTCAAAAGCGGACAATCCAAAGTGTCCTCGATCAAATTCCAGGCATTGGCCCAAAAAAAAGAAATCGTCTTCTCGAGCACTTTGGGAGCGCCAAAAAAGCTGCCGCTGCTTCGCGTGAGGAGCTTAAAAGGACGGCTCATCTCAACAACCGCGATATCGACCACCTCTATCAATTTTTCCGTGACCACCCCGATTTTTGAATTCACTCAAACAGTGATCCCACTTCAAAAATTTTGCTACCACCTTTGAGTAACCTGAGTTCTGAATTTAACATCTTTAGAGGCTCCTCGCGCAAAAATCGCTTTCGAAGGGAAATTTGATGATTTTGACTTGAGAACTACTTTTTGTAAATTGACATATCCTGCTAATAATAGGCAATTTACAAAAAGCGGTTCTCAAGGACAAAAGCGCGAATTTCACTCGAAATGTAATTTTGCGCGAGGAGCCTCTCTAGATTGCATTTTTTATTCTAGCC
>JBCCHO010000031.1:0-12944 GCA_039028715.1 Chlamydiota bacterium
AATTTGGAGCATCTGTTTTCCGAGATTCCAAGGAGCTCTTTTGGAAATGGTTACAACCATTCCCTGCAAGATCTCCTTGAAATCTCGAAAAACATCTTGCTCAACTTTTTAGCAGAGCTTGTGAGAAATACGGGCTAAAGAATCTAAGATAGGAAAACTAAGTGAATATGCAAATTGTTCCTGTAATTTTAGCTGGGGGGCAAGGAACCCGTCTTTGGCCGCTTTCGAGAAAGAATTACCCAAAGCAGTTTTTAAAACTTGTGAGTAAGCACTCCTTGTTTCAGGAAACTCTTCTTAGAGCAAGTAATATTGATAAAGTCCAGTGCATTATTGTTGTAACTAATGAACTTTATTACCTCATTAGTCGCGATCAAATCGCAGAGCTGGGATTGAAAAATGTTTCGATTCTTCTTGAGCCCTTTAGTCGCAATACAGCTCCAGCTATCGCTTTAGCTGCGCACTATATTTCCAGCTATGTGAAAGGAAATACTTTTATGTTTGTGTTGCCATCTGACCACCTTATAAAAGATGGGCAAGATGGGAGCTCCCTTAATGCAACTTTGCAAGCTGCTACTCGAGAAAAAGAGCATCGCTTTTTGATCACTTTTGGAGTCACACCGTCTTCACCTAAAACAGGCTATGGTTATATTCATAGAGGGAAAAGGATCAATTCTTTAATGTTTAACATCCAATCTTTTATTGAAAAACCTAGTTTAAAAGACGCTAAGACCTTTATCAAGAAGAAAAACTTTTACTGGAACAGTGGAATGTTTCTATTTCAACCAGGCGTTTATTTAAAAGAGCTTAAAAAGCATGCGGAGTCCATTTTTGAAGCTGTCTTAAAGGCGTATCGAGCTAGCGAAAGAAAGCAAGATTACTTTCGCATTGATAGCCGTTCTTTTCTAGACTGCCCTAGTGAGTCAATTGACTATGCGATCATGGAAAAAACAGCGCAGGCTAAAATGATTCCATTGGATTTTTTTTGGAGTGACTTGGGCTGTTGGAGCTCTGTAGCTGATATCGGGTGTTTAGATGAAAAAAACAATGTGAATCATGGCAAGGTTGTAATTAAGGATTGTAAAGACTGCTTTATTCACTCAGAAGAAAACAAGTTGCTCGTTACAATTGGAGTTGAGAATTTAATTGTTGTAGGAACTTCAGATGCTATGCTAATTATGAATAAAAGGTATTCGCAGAAAGTAAAAGAAATAGTAAGCGCCTTACATAATAAAGAAAAATAACATGTCAACCACATCAATTTTTTCAGACCAGACCCGCGCTGCTTTAGAGGCTATTAAAACGCGTCGTTATACCGTAGCGATTATCGGGTTGGGGTATATCGGCCTTCCCCTTTTTATTGCTTTTCACGCACAAGAATTCCCCATGATGGGAGTAGAGGTCGACCCGACTAAAATCAAGTCCATAGAAAATGGTCTTTCGTACTTTGCGCACATCCCGGATGAAAAAATTCAGTCACTACAAAAATCAGATCGTTGCCACTTAACAGCCGATTTTTCGCGAATAAAAGATGCCGATGCAGTCTTAATTTGCGTTCCTACCCCCCTGTCGCATCACCGCGAACCCGATCTTTCCTATGTCCAAAAAACGGTTCGATCTCTTGCTCCTTATCTTAAAAAAGGACACATGCTCATCTTAGAATCCACCACTTATCCGGGGACAACTGAAGAAGTTATCAAACCAATCTGCGAAAAGATCTCTGGTTTAAAGGCCGGTCAAGATTTTTTTCTCGCGTATAGCCCAGAGCGAGAAGACCCGGGAAATACGCAGTTTGACACGGCGACAATTCCCAAAATCATTGGAGCTGACGACGAAAAAGCCTTTGCAATCGCCTCAACGCTTTACTCTGAAATTGTTTGCAAAGTCGTTCCTGTTTCTAATACGAAAACAGGTGAAGCTGTTAAGCTCCTGGAAAATATCTTTCGCTGCGTCAACATCGCTTTGGTGAATGAGCTCAAAGTGGTATTTGAAAAGATGGGTATCGATATTCACGAAGTGATTGAGGCTGCTAAAACGAAGCCTTTTGGTTATATGCCTTTTTACCCAGGACCAGGTGTAGGCGGGCATTGTATCCCCGTTGATCCTTTTTATCTCAAGTGGAAAGCACGCGCATTAGGCATTCATACCCGTTTTATCGAGCTTGCTGGTGAAATCAATACCGTTATGCCACATTATGTTGTCAAGCGCACGATAGAAGCGCTCAATAGCTATAAAAAATCGGTGAATGGCGCCCGTATTTTATGCATTGGGCTCGCTTATAAGCCGGATATTGACGACTGTCGCGAATCGCCCACCTTTGCGATTATGCGCCTTTTAGATGCTCAGGGTGCTGATGTCGAATACTTCGATCCCTATATTCCCCAATTCCCCCCGATCTACAAAGACAAGCATTGGAGCAATCGGTCCTCTATCCAATGGGAAAGCGATAGACTCTCTTCCTTCGATGCTGCTATCGTAGTCACTAACCACACTAACATTCATTACAAAGACTTGCTCCAGTGCTGCCCACTTATTATTGATACTCGCAATGCACTAGCCTCTTATACTTCGAAAGGCAATCAGGTTTGGAAAGCATGAGAGTTTTAAACATCGTCGCTGCGCGACCCAATTTTATGAAGATGGCGCCTCTTCTTGTTGCCATGCAAAAAAGCAAGGCAATCGAGCCGCTGCTGCTTCACACAGGGCAACATTACGACGATCAAATGTCTAAAGTGTTTTTCAACGAGCTTAAGATAAAAGACCCCGACGTTTTTCTCGAGTGCGGTGGTGGCTCGCACGCCGAGCAAACCGCTAAAGTGATGCTTGCTTTTGAGCCTATTTTAGTGAAAAACCGCGTCGACTTGGTCGTCGTCGTAGGAGATGTCAACTCTACCTTAGCCTGCAGCTTAGTCGCTGCTAAACTCCATATCCCCCTCGCCCACATCGAAGCAGGGCTCCGCAGCTTTGATCGCGTTATGCCTGAAGAGATTAACCGTATCGTGACCGACAGTCTATCTAATTATCTTTTTACCACAACAAAAGGTGCCGAGCGCAACCTAATTAAAGAAGGAGTTCACCCTTCAAAGATTTTTTTTGTCGGCAATTTAATGATCGATACTCTTTACCAGAGGCTACCTAAAGCGCGCGCGTCGCCTATTCATACAAAACTAAAGCGCTTTAAAACCTATGGACTTGTCACACTCCATCGCCCTTCAAATGTCGATTCTCTGGCAGTCTTTAACGAGATTCTCAATGCTCTTGAGACAATCCAAAGAGATTTGCCGCTTATTTGGCCTCTTCACCCTCGCACCGAAGGCGTGATCCGTAAGCAACAACTTGGCGAGCGCATCAGCCGGATGAAAAATATCAAACTCATCAAGCCGCTCAGTTACACCGAGACGCTTGCTCTTATGGATAAAGCGCATGTTGTATTGACAGATTCGGGAGGTATTCAAGAAGAAACAACGGTTCTCGGGACTCCCTGCTTAACACTTCGGAAAAATACAGAGCGCCCTATCACGATCTCCCATGGGACAAATCACCTAGTCGGCATTGAGGCAAAAGACATTATTCACGGCTTCTACAACATGAAAAAAAAATTCCCCAACCCCCCTCCTCTTTGGGACGGAAAAACTGCTGCGCGCATCGTCAAAGTGCTGGAGGATAACATCAAATGAAACAGGTCATGATCAAGCAGGGAGTCCCTGCCGTTGAAGAAGTGCCCGCTCCTTGCAGCCACAAAGGATCTGTTCTCGTACAAGTAGATCATTCGTGTATTTCTTCTGGAACAGAGCTCAGCGCTCTTCGAGAAAACGCAGATCCACTGTGGAAAAAAGCGCTTAAAAATCCACATAAAGTCAAAAAAGCGCTTGAGTTGATGATGACTCAAGGCCTAAAAAAAACTAAAACTACCGTACAAGGCAAGCATCTCGCTGGACGCCCTACGGGATACTCAGCTGCCGGAACTATTTTACAGCTAGGAGCAGATATCACAGATCTACGGATAGGAGATCAGGTAGCATGTGCGGGCGCTCAGTGCGCTCACCACGCCGAAGTAATCTGTGTTCCCCGCAATTTAACAGTTCCTGTCCCGAGCGGGGTTTCATGTGCTCATGCCAGCACCGTGACGATGGGAGCGATCGCGTTGCAAGGAATTCGCCGTGCGCAGCCGACTCTTGGAGAAACTTTCGCCGTCATTGGTCTTGGCCTTATAGGCCAGCTGACCTCTCAACTATTACAACTCAATGGGTGTCATAGCGTAGGCATCGATTTGGATCCGCAGCGCGCACACCTCGCTGAAGAACTGGGCGCTGACATTCCTTTTGCGCGCAGCAGCATCGAAGAAATTGGCCGCTTGACAAATGGTTACGGCGCGGATGGAGTGATGATTACTGCAGCCTCACCTTCCCACGATATCGTCGCTCATGCTTTTCACCTATGCCGTCGCAAAGGGCGCGTCGTCCTTGTCGGCGATGTAGGCCTTAACTTAAACCGGGCAGACTTCTACCAAAAAGAAATCGACTTTTTCATTTCTACCTCGTATGGACCTGGCCGTTATGATGCCACTTATGAAGAGCGGGGGCTCGACTATCCCATCTCTTACGTACGCTGGACTGAGAATCGGAATATGAGTGCTTATCTCGACCTTCTTGCCCAAAAAAAAATCGCTCTCGAGCCGCTCATTGGCCATATCTATCCCATCGATCAAGCCGAGCAGGCTTACAAAGCTTTGGAAAGCGTAAGCCCAAAACCCTTGGCGGTTCTTCTTTCCTATCCTCGCTCTCCTATCTCCCGCACCATTACGACCCCTCTGATTGCGAAAAAAAAAGAAAGTTCGATTGCTGTTGCTGTTATTGGCGCAGGTGAGTTTGCCAAGAGCGTTCATCTTCCCAATTTAAAAAGCCTAAAAGAGCAATTCCACATCCAAGCGATTGTTTCACGTTTAGGTCATAACGCCACATCTACTGCCAAGCAGTGGCAAGCTCCTATCTCTTCTACCGATTACAGCGCAATTTTAGCGCACCCAAAAGTCGATGCAGTTATCATCACAACCCGTCACGATCTTCATAAGAATTTAGCTCTTCAGGCGCTTAAAGCAGGTAAACACACTTTGTTGGAAAAACCGCTTTGCCTTGATTCAGCCGAGCTCGATGAAATAAAAGCTTACTTCGCTGGAAACCAATCAACCCCCGTTCTTCTCACAGGATTTAATCGTCGGTTCTCACCTTCTATCCAAAAAATCAAGCGGCACTTAAAAGCTCCTATGGTCATCAACTACCGCATAAATGCGGGCTACCTTCCCAAAAACCACTGGGTACACCAAAGAGAAGGGGGAGGGCGCAACATTGGAGAAGCGTGCCATATCTACGATCTGTTCACTTTTTTGACAGAAAGCAAAGTGACTCAAGTGAATGCTCAAAGCATAAGTCCTCTTGGCGACCAATACAACACCAATGACAACTTTGTTGCTACAATGCAGTTCGAAGATGGTTCTGTTGCAACCCTTGCCTATACAGCGTTAGGTTCGAAAGACTATCCCAAAGAACATATGGAAATATATACCGATGGAAAAGTTCTTTGTTTAGAGGATTACAAAAAAGTTTTTTTCCACGGCACAAACGAGCGACCTTTCTCCACTTACTTCCCCAACAAAGGTCATCAAGAAGAGCTCGCAGCTTTTGCAGCTACCATCCAGCTGGCAACAGAATGGCCAATCCCCTTATGGCAACAAGTTCAAGCCACTGAAATCAGTTTTACAGTCGAAAAGCAACTTACAGGCCAACATGTGCGGAATTAACGGCGCCCTAGTCTTTGAAAACTCGTCCTTTACCATTACCGAACCTTACATTCAGCAGATGCGCGATGCGATGCAACACCGCGGTCCCGACGGCGCTGGACTTTGGGTCTCTCCTGATAAGCGTTTTGGATTGGGACACCGCCGCCTTGCCATTATCGATCTTTCCCAAAAAGCAGCGCAACCAATGACCACTCACGATCGCTCTCTTTGGGTGACTTTCAATGGCGAAATTTATAATCACCGAGACATTCGACAAGAAATTGAAACGCTCTCTTCGGCACCTTGGAAGACTGACCACTCTGATACCGAAGTCGTGCTGCGCGCCTTTGAGTTATGGGGCATTGACTGTGTTCATAAATTCCGAGGAATGTTTGCCCTTGCTTTTTGGGATGCAACGAGTCGGCAACTCTATCTCGTCCGTGACCGCATCGGCATCAAGCCTCTTTACTACAGCATTCACAACGGCCGACTCACCTTTGCCTCCGAAATCAAAGCCCTGCTTCAAGATCCCAACCAAAAAAGAGCCGTCGACGAAGAGAGCCTCTACCACTACCTCTCGTTCCTGACAACTCCCGCTCCGAATACTCTCTTTGAGGGGATAAAAAAACTTCCCGGTGGGACTTACCTTTGTGTCAACGAAAACGGAACTTTTTATGAACATCGCTATTGGGACGTATGGGATCACACAACTCCGCTTATTGGGCTTTCAGAAGAAAACATCGCCGCGCAAGTTCTGTCTGAGCTCAAAACAGCTGTTCGCTATCGGGCTATTAGCGATGTCCCCGTTGGGATCTTCCTCTCTGGTGGTATCGATTCTAGCACAAATGCCGCCCTCTTTGCAGAGACTCAATCGGCGCCAATCAAAACGTTTTCCATTGGCTATAAGGGAAACTACGCCTCTTACAAAAACGAACTCCATTACGCTCAACAAATGGCGCAGTTTATCAACGCTCAATACTACGAAAAGCAGCTCTTACTAGATGATCTTCTTCACTTTCTGCCCAAAATGATCGAACTTCAAGACGAACCTATTGCAGATCCAGTCTGTATTCCCGTCTATTATCTCTCTAAACTCGCCCGCAAGCAAGACACCGCCGTTTGTCAGGTAGGAGAGGGAGCTGATGAGCTCTTCTGGGGCTACCCTTCGTGGAAAACCGCGCTTCGTCTAGAGCAACTCAGCCAAATTCCTCTCACATACCTGTTTAAAAAAGTCGGCTTAGCTTACGGGAAAAGGATCAAAAAAAATTTCTCGCGTCCTTATGAACTTTTGCGTCGTAGCAGCCTAGGGCTTCCCATCTTTTGGGGCGGCGCCGAGGCCTTCAATGAAGCAGAGAAAAAACGCCTATTATCGTCACAACTCCAGAAAAAATTGACCGGGATCACCTCATGGGACATTCTTTGCCCTATCTACAACCGCTTTAAAGAAAAGGCATGGGAGCAAAAACCGCTCAACTGGATGAGTTACGTCGATCTTAACTTGCGGCTTCCTGAGCTGCTTCTGATGCGTGTAGATAAAATGAGTATGGGTGTGGGTTTAGAAGGACGCGTTCCTTTTCTCGACCATAAGCTCGTAGAGCTCGCTATGAGCATCCCTCAAAAAATAAAAACAAACAACGGCACTCTCAAATCCATTCTCAAAAAATCTGTTCGTGGAGTGATCCCCGACGCGTTGATTGACCGAAAAAAGCAGGGGTTTGGCGTTCCCATTTACGAATGGTTTTTTGACCGCCTTGGAGAAAAAATGAAATCTGAGCTTCAGTCATTCTGCCGGGAAACTCACTTGCTCAACTACTCCGCTGTTAAAGATCACCTCAACCGGGGAGATGGCCCTCGAGTTTGGTACCTCTACAACCTTGCTCTTTGGTGGAAAACTTTTATCCATTAAAACCCAGGTTGTGTGAAAAACTCCTGTCACAGCTCATTTTGGGGTGCCATATTGTTTCTGAAAATTTGCGGGGAAACTACGAGCACTTCAAAACTGCGTTAAATTTACCTGAGCAATCATCAGACTTGAAAAAGAAAAATTCAAATAAATATCCATAGGTCGCACTCACAGGTATTATAAAAAAATAAAAAATAGCAATCTAGTTGTTTGATTTTTATGTAGTTAAAGTATTCTTTCCCATTGTGAATAAAAAAACTCTTTACTATTAAATACTTATTTCTTACCTATGGGGATGAAAGACAAATACACCTTTGTCGTTGCTTCTGATCATAAGAGGGCTGGTTAAAATAAGCGCGACTTAGGGGTAAAACAATTATCCTGTAGATATTAAGTCGTTTTGTCATGAGACAAAATAAGACGGTTAACCCTCATGAGGTAGGAAGATGAATACAAGCTTGTTGAGAAAACTCTCAATTGGCATCGCTTCCCTTGCGATTTCTTCTGTGGCTTTTGGCGCCATGGATATGGATTCTCGGGTGACGCAACTTGAAAACCAGATGCAACAAGTGCGTACCAAGACTCCCATGGGAACATATGGTGCTAAAACAGCTTCAGCACGCCCCAATATAAGCGGCTGCTATGGCTGGTTTCTTACCGCTGATGTTTTGGTTTGGCACCCAAAGCTCGGCGGCACAGACTATGTTTATAAGGCAAATGGACTCAATGCGGAAATTCCCCTTAAAGCAGAAGCCAAAGGCGTTAACTTTGACTGGGATTGGGGGTTTCGCGTCGGGATTGGTTACAACTTTAAGCATGATGGCTGGGATCTTGGTTTAAAATATACTTATTTTAAGCCAGACGATACTCAAACTGTAAGCGCAGTGGGGAATCAGTCAACTTTGCCAACAGAGGGAGCGACAAATCTTCCTAACTGGATAACCCAAGAGGTTCAGAATAGCGCTGAAAGGCCGTTGTATTTTAATCCGGCGTATAGAGTGGCAGCCTCTGCGAAAAAAACAGTTGATATCACCTACCATAACCTCGATTTAGAGCTCGGCCGTGCTTATTATGTGAGTCGAGCGCTTTCAATGCGTCCACATTGGGGTGTTAGGACTTCTTGGCTCAATATTGAGTCTAGGATACGTTACGCTGAAACGCCTAGCTGTCCCGGAATGGATCAGGCTGTGTTTGGCCTTGGTTGTAACGATGCTACTGTCAATGATGATTCCGATTTTTGGGGAATTGGCCCTCGCGCTGGAGTAAAATCTAAGTGGTATTTGGGCAATGGAATTAGCATCTTTGGGAATGTGGCTGGCGCATTGCTTTTTGGGTTTTTTGATGTCGATCACTGCGAGTCTAATACTTTGATTCGCACTGAGACTGGAACTAGTAACGATACGAATATACGGTCAACAAATCCCAGTAATAATCGCTTTAATCTCAGTGCTGATCGCCACTTCGTGGTTCCAACAGTTCAGCTCTTTGCTGGGCTTCGCTATGACTCTTATATCAATCAAAATAAGCAGCATATCGGATTGGGTTTAGGCTATGAAATCAACTATTGGTGGCGAATTGATCAATCAATGCAGATCAATGATGCTGCGACCTCGAACTATAAAAGCAAGTCTGAAGATTTGGCCTTTTATGGAATTACACTTAACATAAAACTCGATTTCTAACTTCAGCTTTACTGTTTTTGCGCAAATGTAGGCTCCTCGTTTGAGGGGCCTATTTTTTTGGTTTTCACGCAACTTCGGTGTGAATTTCGAATGAGTGGTAGTTGGTTTTTAGAGTGCAAACGGTCATTGATACAGCGTCGATCACAATGGGGGGAGGCTCTTGTTTGAGTAGGTCGATGAGTTGATCGGCGTCGGATTTGGTTCCAGCGATACAAATCTCTACGCGCTGATCGAGAAGATTGCGAACATAACCAGTCAGGCCCAATGTATCAGCGTGGCGTTTGGTTGTGGCGCGGAAGCTGACATTTTGTACAGTTCCTGTCACAAAGCAGTGAACTTCACTTGTTGGGTTAGGTTTGCGGTTTATTGGGAACATCAACTTGGCTCCAATCATAGTGGTGAATCAAGGCTTTAGCAGCGGCAACTGTTGTTGCCGTGTTAAGGGCGCACCGCAGTTGTTTTGTGCCGCGCCATGGTCGTAAATACCAGCATCCGATGCGGCGCAGGTCGATAAGCGCTTTTTTGTCGGACTGATAAGCGAGGATAAACGAAAAGTGCTTGAGGAGCGCTTCTTTACAGGTGTTGCCTGTGAGTGGAGAAAGAGGTTTGGCTTGGTCAAGCGCTTCGATCTGTTGGGCAATCCAAGGAGTCCCCATGGTTCCGCGCGAAATGAGAATCGCATCGCAGCCCGTGTCGGCAAA
The DNA here is from genome assembly GCA_039028715.1 of Chlamydiota bacterium. Classification (GTDB taxonomy): domain Bacteria; phylum Chlamydiota; class Chlamydiia; order Chlamydiales; family Simkaniaceae; genus JBCCHO01. The sequence continues at coordinate 10,060 of JBCCHO010000031.1, forward strand.
CAAATCAAGGCCATCTTGGGCTGTAAAGACATCGCCATTTCCAATCACGAGAATCGACTTTGCCGTTTGCTTGCAGGCGCGGATTGTGGCTCGGTTAGAGCGACCTGTATACTTTTGGACGCGCGTGCGTCCGTGAATAGCAATCGCTTTAGCCCCCGCTGCTTCCGCAATTTGGGTAATATCTGTGGCATTGATATGGTCGTCATCCCATCCCGCGCGGATTTTCACTGTGACGGGAATCTTGACAGCAGCAATCATATTAGCGAGAATTTCACCGATCAAGTCGGGAGTTTTTAGCAACCCCGATCCACTGCCATCTTTGGTCACTTTATCGACGGGACAGCCGCAATTAAGATCGATGATATCGAAGCCGAGGTCTTCAATGATTTTAGCACAAGGGCCGGCAAGAGAGGGTTTACTCCCACAAATTTGGGCGCCAATAGGGCGCATCGAAGCATCGTAATCGAGGAAGCGATAGGTATTTGGATCGTGGCGAATTAAAGCGTCCATTTTGACCATTTCGCAGTACATCAGTCCTGGACGATAGCGGGCAACCATTTGGCGAAAAGGGTAATCGGAGCATCCAGCCAATGGTGAATAAAGCACGTTGGAGCGAAGTTGCAGTGAACCGAGTTGGAGGGGATTAACATATTTTTTCATCTAACTGGGCTTACGCTGGGGAAAAGCTATCAAAGGCATCGGCACTGTTATCGGAAGGAACCGGAGCATCTGGAATATAATTATCGAACCGGGCAAGCTCTTTTTGATAACTCACCTTGATCGTGTCGGTAGCTCCATGGCGGTTTTTGCCGATGATGACCTGACCCGTTCCGGGAAAAGCATTTTCGTCGTAGTATTCTGGTCTAAGGAGGAACATAACGATGTCGGCATCTTGCTCGATAGCTCCTGATTCGCGCAAATCGCTCATCATCGGGCGGTGTCCCTGGCGATCTTCGACTTTGCGCGATAGCTGACAGAGGCATAAAACGGGGATATCGAGCTCACGTGCGAGATTTTTAAGCATTCGCGAAATTTCAGAAATTTCCTGTTGACGGTTTTCATTTTGGTAGTGGCGTCCCGATCCGGATAAAAGTTGCAGGTAATCAATCACGAGCAACTGAATATCGTGAATTTCTTTCATCCGTCGTGCGCGAGCCCGCAAGTCGGTGACTTTAAGTCCTGGTTGATCATCAATGATCATGACTTGCTCTTGCATTTGATTGACAGCTTCAACAACTCGCTGGAACTCATCTCCCGGCTTAATAGAGCCAGTGAGAATTTTTTCTGATTCGATTCCAGACTGAGAGCAAATCATCCTATTGAGCACTTGCTCTGCGCTCATTTCAAGGGAAAAAATGCCAACGGGAAGCTGATGCTTAAAACAGGCATTTTCAGCAATGTTAAGGGCAAAAGCCGTTTTCCCCATTGCCGGCCTAGCAGCGCAAATGATCAAGTTAGAGGGTGCCAGCCCATTGATGACCTTGTCTAAATCGACGAATCCCGAAGGGATGCCAGTAAAAATAGAAGCATCTTCTCCTTTTTCCGAATAAGTTTGTTGCCTAGCTTCGAGCTCCTTGAGATAAGGAAGTCCCGACTCCGCCTTCATCCCCGAAAGAAGATCTTTGATTTTGAAACCGGCTTGTAAATTGGTTTGCTGGCTAATCGCAAAAAATTTTGCTTGAGCTTCGTCGAGTACTTCGTGAACATGGGGAGGATCTTCAAGCGCAACCTTTTCAATTTCTTGTGAGGCTTGAATCATCCGGCGCAAGATCGACTTGTTCTTGATCAGCTCGGTATACTCTTCGACATAGGCCGCTGTCCCAGCGTACTGCGCCAGTGTCGTGAGATAAGCGACATCTCCGATTTCCTGTAACTTCTTTATCCGCTTGAGTTCTTCAGCGACGAGGTGAATATCAGCGGGCTTGTCTTTTTTGTAGAGTTCTTTGAGCACTTGAAAAATGATTTGATGCTCGCTGTAATAAAAATCAGCTGGGTGAAGCACATCAGCGGCGATATTTAGGCTGCTCATTTTAGTGAGCATGCAGCCTAGCACCATCATCTCCGACTCTTTAGAGTTCGGGGCGATCTTGATTTTTGATTGTGTTCTTGTCATGCCGTTCCTTTTTGAGTGCGTTCCTATGAACCTATCCCGATAAGTCATTTTAACCCAAGTTGTGTCTTATGATCGCCTCGAAATGAGCAAACAATGATTTATCTAGACAGGTTCTTAGCCCGTATTTCTCACAAGCTCTGCTAAAAAGCTTAAGCAAGATTGTTTTTCGAGACTTCCAATTGAGATCTTGCAGGGAATGGTTGTAACCATTTCCAAAAGAGCTTTTTGGAATACTCGAAAAACAGAGGCTCCAAATTTTTCCAGAGCCTTGTGAGAAATGCGGGTTAGGCGGGTGGAAAAAGAGAATGTTAGATAAGCAAGTCTACCACACAACTTGAGTTTGAATAAAGTATGCTAAAATTCGCACAGGGTGAACAATAGGGGTTCCTAGTGTTAATAAAAAGCACTTAAAGCGAACGTTACTTTGCGTCTGATTCAAATATTTTCTTCCTGTTGTCTTATCAATCAAATAGAAAGGTGTCCCATTATAGAATATACGACCGCTGTTGACATCTACCTCCCATTGAGCGGTTGGCTGAAAATCTTTTAAAGTTATACTACTCATTTTACTATTGCCTAATTGTTAATTAAAAATTTAAGCAGCTGATAATCAACAAGATTTGAAAAAAATATGGCTCATCCGCAAAATGAATACTCGAGAAAATAGCATAGGTAAGATCCATTTTTTATCATCTTAATGTGTTATGAAGAAGCAGGATAAAACAAATTCTCTTGTCTCTTGACGACTGAAAAGCCCAAAGCTAATCTCAAG
>JBCCHO010000032.1:0-12888 GCA_039028715.1 Chlamydiota bacterium
AAAAATTTGGAGCATCTGTTTTCCGAGATTCCAAGGAGCTCTTTTGGAAATGGTTACAACCATTCCCTGCAAGATCTCCTTGAAATCTCGAAAAACATCTTGCTCAACTTTTTAGCAGAGCTTGTGAGAAATACGGGCTAAAGGGGTTTAGAAAAGATGGATTCAAGGGTGCGATCATGCTTTCTACTCATACTTCTTATGGTACTATTTTTGGGGCCAAAAAGTCAAGGGTTGGTTTTGGGATCCCCCTTTATAAGGATTCTCGTGAAAGGAAACAGTCGTTTTTCTTCACACAAAACTTTGGAAATCTGGACTCCCGTTGATTGTCATGCCCGATCTTGAGAAGTTCTTTCCGATATTCAAAAAAAAAATTTTAAGACCCCTAAACTGACTTCTTTTTTAATTGCAGGAGCGCTTTCTATGTCTATGCAAGTGCCAACTCAAGGTGGTTACGAAGTTAAAAGACGGCTTTATAGCCAGTTGGAGGGCCCTGGTGCAAACACAGATTCAACTGAAAAGAATTCCCCAATTACCGTAAATTGTTCAGTCATTATCGATTTACAGGGGGGTTAAAGTGACTGATATCTCTGGGTTTGAAGAAAACCCGTAACCAGCAGGAAGTAGCGATACAAGCCTACTCGTAGGATAGTTTCTTCACGAATCCCATTCCTTTAGGCGTGAAGGATGTCAACAAGCCGAGACTCGATTGCTTGCAGTGGTAAAGAGATCGCCTTATTTTTTTCTCGCTTTGCTTGAATGATGAGTTTAACGCTGGAAATAACAGTTGAGTGATCACGCGAAAAGATGCGTCCAATCTTGGTGTAGGGTAGATGAAGTTTTTCCCGACATAGATACATAGCTATTTGACGTGGTAATACGCATTCTTTATTTTGCGAGCGACCGAGAATATGTTTTGGCGTGGTTCCAAAGTAATGGGCAACACGTGTAATGATCTTTTCCGACGACAAACAATTGGGCTTTTCTGCTGCAATTAAATCGCTTAACAGGCATTGGGCCACTTCTGGATCAATCGATCCATGAGCATGAGAGTTTCTAAGCGCTAGCGCTTCAAGAGCGCGAATCAAAGACGACAAGCTTTCAAAGGTGGCAAGTAAAAAATAAGTTAGCGCTTCATTTAACGATACACCCAGTGGCTTGCTGCGCTGCTCTAGAATTTTTCTTCTTAATTCTTGTGTGGGGAAACAAGCTGGCAATGTCAACCCCCACTCAAATCGGCTTACCAATCGCTCTTCAATTCCTTCTAATTGCTGAGGTGGGCAATTGGCGGTTATGATGATTGGGCACCCAGCTCCATGTAACCGGTTGAACGTATGAAAAAACTCTTCCTGGGTGCCTGCTTTTCGAGCAAGCAAGTGAATATCATCGATCAGCAATACCTCGATTTCTCGGTAAGCCTGGCGGAATTCTTGCAGCATACTAGAGCGAAAAGCGCGGACGACGTGTTCGGTAAAGGCTTCTGTATGAACATAAAAAGCGCGGATAGCGCGTTTTTTTAGCTTGTGCGCTATTCCCATGAGCAGGTGTGTTTTGCCCGATCCACTAGAGCCATAAAAATAGAGAGGATTTTCGCCTTCCAATTTAAGGGGAAGGGGGCGTTTGACCCAGTCCTTGACTACTTCAAATGGGAGGTGCCGCTGATCGCTTGTTAGAAAAGACTCTAGTTGAGCTTGAGGTTCTAAATGACCGGGAGCAAAAAAAGTGGTCGGTGACTTTTCAACTACGTTTTTTTTGCGACCCCCTTTAAAAGGACGCCCTTTCAAAGAAAAGTAAATGGCAATCGAGTGCCCACTTGGCGCTTGAAGTTGATCTAGCCACTTTGGCTGAATGTGTTCATAAAACCAGTGGATATGGAAAGCATCTTGGGCATCCAAGTAGAGGTTGCGCGCATCGAACTTAACGATATGAAGAGGGCGCAACCAGTCATCGACTGTTTTTTTGCCTAATTTACCTTCAAGACGCTTTAAAAACTGTAGCCACGCCTTCATTGTTGCTTCTTACGACTTTGTTTTACGTGATTTGGGTTGCACCACGACTTCTTTGTTAGTCGAAGAAGAAGCTTTTTTTCTCCGGTTCATCATGTACCATTGCTGCAAAATTTGAAGCCCCATCGACGATAACCAGTAGAGATTAAGGCCCGAAGGGAATTTATAGAACAAGACGGTAAACGCAACTGTCATGATCGATCCCATTTTCTGTTGCTGTTTTTGCTGATCGGTTAAAAGGACTCCCTTCTTTTTATTTTGGGCGGCACTTAACTTTTGCTGGAAGAACATGACGACACCTAGAATGATCGGCAATAGGTGAAACCCAGTGCCGATAAATGGAATCGGCGTTTTCCAAGAAAAAAGGAGATCGGGAGCTGTCAGGTTGTCAATCCAACCGGGAATAAAAGTCGCTCCGCGTAACGAAAATGTTGACTTGAGCAAGTCAAACATTCCAAATAGGAAGGGCATTTGAATAATAAGTGGAAGGCAGCCACCAAAAGGATTGATTTTATGTTCCCTGTAAAATTGCATCACCTCAAGCTGGGCGCGCTTGGGGTCATTTTTATATTTTGCCTGCAGTTTTTGAAGCTTTGGCCCTACTTCTTGCAACTTGAGCGTCGATTTAATCGACCACGCATTGAGTGGATACATCATGATACGTAGGACAATTGTAAGCAGAATAATCGAAAGCCCCCATGAATGAGTCAAGCTATGGAAAAAATTCATAATCATAAACAGGAACTTTGCAAACGGCTCAGAAATAAACGCAAACCAACCGTGAAAGCTGCGTGCTCCGCTGTAGTTAGGGTTGTAACCAGTAACATCATCGGTGTAGATTGCATCGACTTCTTTTAAAATAGCGTGATCGAGGGGGCCTAGAAAAAGACGAAAATGAGTAGGTGTATTGCTTTTCTTAAGCGGTAGTAAAAACTGGTACCCGGGATATTTGCTCGCGGGATAAAGGTTATTTTGGGCATCGATAACAGAAAGTCTTGTCGGGTTAGCATCTCCAGGAACAAGCGTTGCTTCTACGCCCATGCCCATTTCGGTTAATGGGTCAAAAATTAACGAAAAATAGCCGTTCGAGTTTGCTACCCAGTTAGGTTGAAAAGAGCTCAAAGTAGTTGAAGTTTTCGGCAATGAGAGCTTGTCAATTGAAAGGCGCTGATTTTGCACACGGCTGTAGCGAAGTGCTGGAGCGGGACTTCCCGAAATAAGCTCGACTTCTGGAACGCCAGAGCTGATCCAGAGGCCTCGCGCATCGCCTTCAACTTGGACACTTGCAAGAAGGCAGTAAGGGGCTTCTTGGGTCGGTAGTCGGTAGGTTTTAATCACCCGGCGATTAGGAAGCGAGAGTTCAAACTCGATCGATTCTTTATCAAAACGGCGCACTCGGTACTTTAAGTTAGCTGTATCAGGATCTTCCGATAGAGTGTTAAATGCGTAATAACGAGCCGGAACGCGGTAGCCTGAGGCTGTTTCTGCCGCAGCAATACCTCGACGTAAAAGTGGGTAATATCCGCCTTCAACTGGTTTTTTGCTCACCTGCTGTCCTGTTGCTTGATCTATTGCCCAGTAAGAGTGTAATGGGAAGAGCGCGTTTGCTGGAGAAGATTTAACTATTGAGCGGTCGACTTGAATAGGCAGCACAACAGCTTCGGGAAATTTGGCAGAGCGGAACGGAAGGTTGACTTCGGCAATCGCCCCTCCGATGGCTGAAAAAACGACCTGAATGGTCTCATTTTCAAGGACATAGAAGGTTTCGTCAACGGTCGTATTTGCGTCGACCCCGCTGCGAAAGTAGCGAGCAAAGGCTCCGTATTCGGGAAAGTTAGTCAGCGGGGCAAAGGTTTGGGTTGAGCTGTTGTATAAGCCTGCAGGTAAATAGCGCCCGTTGACCTTAAATAAAACAATGGCATTTTGAGTTAGAGGCGGTTGGTTGAATAAAAGGTTACCGTCATCATAGTCTGCGGCGATAATTTCAGGTTGGCCTTGCTCAGAAAAAAAGACAAGTTGAACGGGTTGAGCGCCTACATCAGGCAAAGCAACAACATCGAGAACTGGTTTTTCTTGACTGCTGTAAAAAACAAGTCCTCCTTTTTCCTTGCTATTAACTACGCGGCGAATTTCTTTTAACGTTCCGTTATCTTGCTGCACATAAGCGCGCTCAGGAGTTTCTTCTGCCCAAGACAAAGCGAGGTAATTTCCCGAAGTCACTGCCAGCGCTGAGGTTGCTGGTTTTGCAGCGTCTACTTGGTCGTAAAGAGAGGTTAGTGGAAGTTGTTGTGGGCTTACGGGTTGGTTTTGGGTTAGCGAAGTTGGCTCGATCACTTGAGTCGTTTCGGGGGTAGGAGCTTTTCTTGCTGGGCCATACCAATAATTAACTAGCATAAAAGAGGCTGTCATTAAAATCACAAAAAGAATAAAACGGAAGTTCATAGTTTTCTCGCTGTCGGCTTTAAATCAAAGTATTCAGATAAATTTTCTGTGCTCTGTCTACGACAAAGGATTTTTACGCGGCTGCAATCGAAAAATTGACCGCGGCTTTTCTACGCGATGATCTGCGGATTAGGGAAACAATAACACAAAAAATAATATGTAAGAAGAGCTATTAACCCAAATTGTTAAAACTCAAGATAGGCACAAGCATCTCGGCGCATTCGCGCATACAGGCTGTTTAGTCCATTAATACGGCCAGGGCTGAATGATGTTGCGATCCCGATCTTTTTTAAAACCTTAGGCGGGCACTTTAAGATGACCTCAGGTGGTTCTCCCTGATAAATTTCGATCAAGAGCGCCGCTAAACCGAGGGAAATCAGAGCATTCGAATAAACCTTAAAGAAAAGGTTTTTTTCTATTTGTTCTGTTTTGAGGTAAAGCAGGCTTTGGCACTCTAGAATCCGGTCTTTTTCAGTCTTTTCTTTTAAAAGAGGTAGTGCGCGCCCCATTTCAATGATTTTAAGGTACTTTTCCTCCTGATCAGAGCAACTGGAAAATAGGGTTTTTAACTGCTCTTGTTTTTCTAAACAACGAGATAGCGTCATAATATCCTTGCAAATGCGACCTATGAGGCTATCTCACTCAACGGGTTTTTCGATTTTTCAGTCTTTTCTTGCTCATTTCGGAGTGATGACTTTCGCCCTTACCTCCTTGATAATGTGCGAAAGTCATCACCCCGAAATGAGCAAAAAATCGTTGAGTAGGATAGTCTCATGAATTTTCTTCAAACCCAAGCTTACGTCTTATACTGGTTCAGATCAATGTTTATGTTTTCTACCTATTTAACCCAAGTTCAACCCTCTGGCAGGTGGGAAAAGAGAATTTTAGATGAGCAACTATACTCCTTCCGGTTTAAAGTCAGAAAATCTCAGCGTATTTGGCGGACCCTTTTGACCGATTTTTCCCTGGGTTTTATCCACCTGCCGGATAAGAACCCAAGGGAAATGCGCCCAAATTAATCACTCCAAATCACCGACCTTTTCTCACTTTGAATCGGCTCGGGTATATACCACACAACTTGAGTTTCAAGCCAATCCTCTTTATGGCCAATTGATTCGGCTTTGGTATCAAGCGTTTTATGGCCTACGACTCGCGTTTTTATTGGGAATAAATAATAAAAAGCTATAACCTGTAGTTTTTTGCGCAATACTCGACTTACGATTCTTAAAAGATAGTTTTAAATTTAAGCTCGTTTCTGACGATAACTCAGATAAATTTTCTGGTTTTTTACCTGCCTGCGAAAGTTCAAACCTCAGATAGTTGTAAAAAGAGAATTTTAGATGAGCTATCATCAGACGCGGGCTTGGATATTAAATATGGTTTGAGATGTAAGCTAAAAAGAGGGTGTGCTTTATTTTTTACTGATAGCTCATCTGATAAACTGAATCAGGAACCAAGCAAGTTTTGCTAAATTTTTTATTTTGTCTATCTGTAGGGTGAGCGGCAATACAGGAGTGTACTAGCTAGTTTTTATGGTTAAAGAAGACACATTTGAGCTTGAAGGGAAAGTCGAAGAATTACTTCCAAATATGACATTTCGCGTGTCATTAGAAGATGGATCGAATGTTCATGCGCATCTTTGCGGTAAGATGCGTGTAAGAAATATTCGCGTTTTTGTCGGAGATCGCGTCAAAGTCGAAATGTCTCCTTATGACTTGACAAAAGCGCGCATTATTTATCGACACCGTTGAAATTCTTTAAACCCAAGTTGTGTCTGATGATGGCTCAGATAAATGTTCTGTTTTTTTTACCTGTCTAACGAGGCTCCTCGCGCAAAATTCCATTTCGAGTGAAATTCGCGCTTTTGTCCTTGAGAACTACTTTTTGTAAATTGCCTATCCTTAGCAGGATATGTCAATTTACAAAAAGTAGTTCTCAAGTCAAAATCACCAAATTTCCCTTCGAAAGCGATTTTTGCGCAGGAGCCTCTAACGGCTCGAATTTTCAGCATACTTGTGAATAAAGTAGATAAAAATTCAACTCTTGGGCAGGTAAAAAACAGAAAATTTATCTGAGCAACTCTACCACACAACTTGGGTTTCAACCCTTTGGCAGGTGGTAAAAGAGAATTTTTAGATGAGCGATCATCAGACACAACTTGGGTTTTAATCGACGAATTCATAGCCAAAGCGCTATGGATAAAGAAAAAAACATTTAGCAAAGTCATTAGCTCTAACGGGAGGTTTTTTTTGCTGTGTAGAGAGCTTATTAGCTCATTTTTTTCGATATTTAGAAAAATACAGCAAGAGATGCTTGCATTTTTTTAGGGCGGTGGTTAAACTTTATTCCATTCGGCTTAACCCTCGAAAAGTCTTGCTTGCCTTTGATTTTTTCATCAAACTCGATAGCAAATAAGTGCTTAAAAAAGCTATAGCTATAAAAGCGACTATCATTGGGTTAAAAATTGAGCCGATACAATTGAGTTGCCCAGATAGCTCAGAGGTAGAGCACTTGCATGGTAAGCAAGCGGTCGTAGGTTCAATTCCTATTCTGGGCATGAATGTATGGATCTAACTTTGAGCGAGCCATCGATTTTAACCAAAGAAATAGGAGCCTAAGCGGAGGACAACCACAATGGCAAAGGAAGCTTTTCAACGAACCAAGCCTCATGTGAACATCGGAACAATTGGTCACGTCGATCACGGTAAAACAACATTGACAGCGGCCATTACCAATCACTTAGCAAAGAAGGGGAGCGCAAAAGCTCGCGACTACGCCTCTATTGACAATAGTCCCGAGGAAAAAGCACGCGGCATCACAATTAACGCCAGTCACGTTGAATACGAGACAGACAATAGACATTATGCGCACGTCGACTGCCCTGGACATGCCGACTATGTCAAAAATATGGTGACAGGGGCGGCTCAAATGGACGGAGCTGTTCTCGTCGTTGGAGCAACAGACGGCCCGATGCCCCAAACAAAAGAGCACGTTCTTCTTGCAAGGCAAGTTGGAGTCCCAGCAATCGTTGTTTTCTTAAACAAAATGGATCAGGTCGGTGCTGGAGATGAAGAGCTCGTTGAGCTCGTCGAAATGGAAATTACAGAAATGCTCGAAGCACAAGGATACAAGGATGTACCGATCATTCGAGGATCAGCTCTAAAAGCCTTAGAAGGCGAGGCTAACTGGCAACAAGGAATCGAAGACCTCGTAAAGAACATTGATGAGAAGATTCCAACACCTGATCGAGAAGTAGACAAACCGTTCTTGATGCCAATCGAGGATGTTTTCTCGATTTCAGGACGAGGAACTGTCGCAACTGGACGAGTCGAAAAGGGAATCATTAGACTAAATGATAAAGTAGAAGTCGTCGGAATCCGCGAAACACGAGAAAGTGTCGCTACTGGGCTAGAGATGTTCAACAAACTACTCGATGAAGCGCGAGCAGGAGAAAACGTCGGTGTTCTTCTTCGAGGGATCGATAAAAAAGATATTGAACGCGGGATGGTTTTGGCCGCACCTGGCACTTGCTCCCCTCATACAAAATTCAAAGGAACTGTTTACGTGCTTAAAAAAGAGGAAGGCGGTCGTCATAAACCTTTCTTTACAGGTTACCGACCACAGTTTTACTTCCGCACAACAGATGTAACTGGAACTGTTGAATTGCCTGAGGGAACCGATATGGTCATGCCTGGCGATAACATTGAGTTATCTGGAAGTTTAATTCAACCCGTTGCTATGGAAGAGAGCATGCGCTTTGCAATTCGCGAAGGTGGCCGCACAATTGGAGCAGGAAAAGTTACAAAAATTATTGAGTAATTTCTCTTATTGTATAAAGAGAAGCCAAATGATTTGACTTCTCTTTTTGCTTGTTTCAAGCACAAATTAGAGGGAATACGTGGAAATCCTCACCCCCTTCAGGGGATTTGCGATGAAAGTGTATCCCTTATAATTATTTGAAAGTTCGCTCACGAACATGTTGCCTTTTCGGTGAGATGCTGTAGTTTGGGGACCAAGCGTATCTATGGATTTCTTTGCGGGAGAAGTAGTAGTAGAGCCTTACGCACAGGTGAAAGTTATCTAAATGTTGCAAAAGCGGCCAGTCTCTCGTAGGCGTCGCGCAAGCGACAGGTCTTTGCCTTGGATCAGTTTAGAAGCTTGTCCCTTTTAGAGGTTGTGGGGTTATCACGAAAGCGAGTTAACGCGTATTTTTTTGTAGGTTTTCGATGAAATATCAACGACTTTCTCGATAACCTTTAGCTCTATAAAAGTAAAAGGGTGTGTAGCTCAGTTGGTAGAGCAGCGATCTCCAAAGTCGCCGGTCGGGGGTTCGAATCCCTCCGCACTCGGTTTGCTAATAATTTGAATTTTGGGTTTTTTACACTAACAACTAAAACCCAAAACTCAGATTATTAGAGGCTCTTGCACAAATCGCTTTAGGAGCGAAAAAACCAAGTTAGCCTATCCTAAGATAGGGAGTTTGGTTTAGTGGCTAGCAGTGCGTATTCCGCCCTAAATGGAATTTTGCATAGGAGCCTCCTTATTGTTTTTACTAAAAAAGGTTAAAAAATGTCCTGTTTAGAGAAAACAACTGGAAAGAAAGAGCAAAATACCTAATAATCAATAACAAACATGGATAGCCCTAAAGATGTAGCGCTGTTTTAAATGGGAAGTATCACTAGATTCAGGCCAAGCAATGCAGTTAGCTAGCACTACACACTTAGGGCTACTTGGAAATGCAAAACTTGGGTTACTGGCTCGCGCTATACCAACTTACGACTCGTAATTGGTGGAAATTGGGTATCGATGAAAACAAAGAGAAAGCGAGATATGAGCGTCTCTCAAAAAGTTGTCCAGCTGAGTGCAGCACAAAAAAAGAGGGGAAAGCCAAAAGGGAAAAAAGGAATAGGCTCGTTCTTTCGAGAAATGAAAGAAGAGATGAAACGCGTTTCTTGGACAACAAGGGATGAACTGCGCAATTGTACGAAAATTGTCGTCACCTCTATCTTCGTTTTTGGAATGGGGATTTATTTAGCCGATCTCTTTATTCGGCTATCCTTAAGCGGTATCGAGAACATCACGCGCTGGATAGGAGGATAGAAAATATTACATGGAAAGTAAATGGTATGTCGTCCAGGTTATGTCAGGCCAAGAGAAAAAAGTAAAGAAAAACCTTGAAGAAAATCGCGCTGCAAAAGGGATGACCGACTATATAGAAGAAATTCTCGTTCCTTCCGAAAATGTTGCTGAGGTCAAAAGAGGTGAACAAAGGGTAACAGAAAAGAGATTTTGGCCGGGTTATGCGTTTATTAAAATGAAACTAACAGATGAATCCTGGATGTACGTTAAAGAAACAACCGGTGTGATCGACTTCTTAGGTGGAGGCAAGCCCGTTCCTCTATCTATGCAAGAAATCGATGAAATTCTGTCTGACTTAAAAGAGAAAAAAGGTGAAGTTGTTCACAAGCACAAGCTTGTGGTTGGAGGTTTTGTAAAAATTATCGATCCTCAAAGCGTCTTTGTCAACTTTAAAGGTGCTGTTCTTGAGGTCAACCACGAGCGGGGACGTCTAAGTGTTGAAGTCTCTATTTTTGGCCGTAAAACGCGAGTTGACGATTTGGAGTTTTGGCAAGTTGAAGAGGTTCCTGAAGGCGCAGAGATCGAAGACTAACCACATGTGTGCGTGCAATAAATAGATCGCACGAACAGGTAAGTAGATACACTAGGTAAGTGAGTAAATTAGGTTATAGATAAGATGGCAAAAAAGAAATTAGCAAAAGTCATTAAACTGCAGATTTCCGCAGGAAAAGCCAATCCGGCGCCACCTATTGGCCCAGCGCTAGGAGCAGCGGGATTAAACATTATGGGTTTCTGCAAAGAGTTCAATGCAAAAACTCAAGATCAAGCGGGCGATGTTCTGCCCGTTGAAATTTCTGTTTACACCGATAAGAGTTTCACTTTTATTACAAAACAGCCCCCAATGGCAAAACTTATTTTAAAAGCGCTTGGTATTGACAAAGGATCGGGAGTTCCTAACAGAGATAAGGTGGGCAAATTGTCGAAAAAAGACTTGCTTGAAAAAGTTGTTAAGCCAAAGTTGCCTGATCTTCGCGTTCATTCTGAAGAAGCCGCTCTTTTTGTTGCAGCGGGCACGGCGCGGTCAATGGGAGTTACTATTATAGAAGACGAAGAGGGTTAAAATAGCCATGGCAAAGCAAAATAAGCGATTTAAAAAGATTCACAGCCAAATAGATGTAGTAAAAATCTATATTCTAAGCGAAGCTATCGAGCTACTGCAAAAATGCCCCGCACTAAAGTTCGATCAGTCTGTCGATATTGCGCTTAAACTCGGTGTTGATCCTAAAAAATCAGATCAGCAAGTACGTAGCACGGTGATGCTGCCTCACGGAACTGGGAAAACAACGCGTGTTGTTGTCTTAGCGAAAGGAGAAAAAATGAATGAAGCCTTAGAGGCTGGCAGTCATGAAGCAGGGGACCAAGAGGTTATTGAAAAAATCAAAAAAGGATGGACTGATTTTGATGTGCTTATTGCCACTCCAGACATGATGCGCGAGGTTGGAAAGCTAGGAAAAATCCTGGGGCCACGAGGATTGATGCCAACACCTAAAGCGGGAACAGTGACTACGGACGTTAAGCGCGCAGTTGAAGAGTCAAAAAAAGGAAAAGTGGAATTTAAAGTCGATAAAAATAGTGTGATCAACAACTTAGTTGGCAAGCTCTCATTTGATAAAAAGTGTCTTATTGAAAACATTGAGGCGCTACTGGCTGCTATTTATCGAGCTAAGCCTGCAACAGCAAAAGGGCAATTTTTACAGCGGCTCTTTGTCTCATCGACAATGGGACCAGGGTTGAAAATTGATTTAAGCTCATTGGCTGTGAGTTAGTATACCCATTGCAAGCTGTGGACACCCCTCTTGATCGGGAGGGTAAGCAAAGACAAAGCAAAGCCTAAAGGGCAGCGCTACTGAAAAACGCGATTTTTGAATCCATCTCGATATAATGTAGATAAAAGGGAAACAATGCGACAAGAAAAGCAATTACTTTTAGATGAAGTGAAAGAAAAGGTAACCACAGCTCCAGCATTTGTCATTGCGAGCTATAAAAATCTAGACCCAAATCTGGGGTTTGATTTCCGCAAGACAGTGTATGCAGTTGGAAGCCGCTTATGTATTGTAAAAAAACGCCTTTTTTTAAAAGCAGCTACTGAAGTCAGTTTGACAGTTGATGCAAAAACGCTTGCCGGCCACATTGCTATTATTTTTTCTGGTGAAAATACAGTTGGAATGGCAAAGGCAGTTTATACTTTTACTAAAGATTATCAGGATGCTTTGGAAGTTCTTGGTGGCTACTTCGATGGGAAGATTTGTTCTTCTAAGGAAGTGGAAGAAATCTCTAAACTCCCAAGCAAAGATGAAATGCGCGCAGCCTTTATTGGCACACTAGAAGCACCGATGACACAGACTCTAGGAGTCATTGAGGGGTTACTGACAAGTATTATTCATTGTTTAGATGGTAAAATTAACAAGAGCAAATAAAATTCTTGGGTCAATTGCAAATGTATTTTGTAATCGACCCTATTTAAGCAAAAAAGGACAAGAACCGTGGCACAAGAAGCTAATATTGAACAACTAGTTGAAAATCTAAGCGCACTCTCCGTTTTAGATCTTTCTAAACTCAAAAAAGCTTTAGAAGAAAAGTGGGACGTGACAGCTGCAGCTGCAGCCCCTGTTATGATGGCTGCGCCTGGCGCTGCCGCTGGTGGAGAAAGCGCTGCAGAGGAAGCAACTGATTTCCAAGTGACTTTAGAGGAAGTCCCTGCAGACAAGAAAATTTCTGTGATTAAAGCTGTGCGTGAAATCACAGGCTTAGGCTTGAAAGAAGCCAAAGAGCTTGTTGAAGGCGCTCCTAAAGCTGTTAAAGACAGCGCACCTAAAGCTGAAGCTGAAGAAATCAAAAAGAAACTGACTGATGCTGGGGCAAAAGTCAGTCTAAAAGGTGTCTAAGAGCTAGTTGCTTTAACCATTTATTTGCGAGAAAGTTTGATTTATGCGGTATTGTTACCGCTTAAACCCTTTCTTGCATTTGTGTTGGTCAGAATAGAAATTTTTAAATTTAAAACTCAAGTTGTATCTTATATCTGTTTGAGGCTTGAATTTTTATCTATTTTATTTAAGTATGCTGAAAATTCAAGCCTTAAACAGGTAAAAAATAGAAAGTTGAGCTGAACCATTATCAGATACAACTTGGGTTTTAACTAATACCTGTGAGTGCGACCTATGGATATTTAGAGGGATTTTCAATTTTTTTCATGCTTGAAACGGAAAAATGGGCACATACTTGGATAAAGTAGGGGCCATTTTTCCGTTTCAAGCATGGGAAAAAGAAAAATTCAAATCAATATCCATAGGTCGCACTCACAGGT
>JBCCHO010000033.1:0-12835 GCA_039028715.1 Chlamydiota bacterium
CTTCCATATTGTTCCGTGAGTGCAAGCAGTTGATTTTGTACTTGTGCTAGATCTTCACGCGCAATAGCGGTTTTTATCTGATCGTCAGATAATTGCTTGAGCACATCAGGGAAGAGATCATTTGAAATGTTGTTTAATTTTATTTTTTTTTGTGTAACCTGCTCAGCAAGAAATTTATCTTGTGTGGTAATCTTGGTAAGTAATGTTTGATTGTAAGCGCGAGCAGCATGTTTAACCAAATAAGCGAAAAAAGGAAAAATGCCGAACGTCATAATATACGAGATCGTTTTTTGTGCACCATTCATGCCATTACCGGCTGACTCAAAATAATTACCGTTGTCCTTAATTAAAAAAATTTCACTATCATCAAAATTTAAATAATTTTCACAAGCATTTAAAATAGATATTTTAATACTGCTCGAATTGCATTCATAATTGATAGTTTTTGAAAATATTGATGTCATATAGCTTTAACCTCAAAATTTTTTTCGTTTAATATTAGCATACTTCTTATATATGTTCAATGCAATTTTTTTGAATACGCACAACGTGAAAATAAGCTCTTTCTGGGGTATGAACCATGATAGGTATAAAAAATGAACATCTATAAGTTGCTTTTTACTAGTGAGATAGTGTGAATAGCTCAAAGCGGATTGGCTTGAAAAAAGTGGTAGATAGTTATTTAGAGAAAATTCATAAACTATTGATAATAAATAGTTTTTTTGCAAAAAAATAATAACCAAAAGAATTTCGTAATTTTTTAAAAACCAAAGAAAAAATTCTACAGATATAAAATCTCGATTTAATGCAAAACTAAAAAAAATAATATATTACAATTCGACCTTTTTATGAATCTATAAATATAAACAAATTTTTTTAGTTCTCTTGAATTTTTTGTTTATTTTGAGTCCCTGTGGGGGTCTGGCGAAACAGGTGGTTTGATGCGCAACATGGTTAACTAACGCATCATTTCTATTTGGTAAAGAGCTGCGATGAGGACTATTTGTATTACCTGTGAGTGCGACCTATGGATATTGATTTGAATTTTTCTTTTCCCCATGCTTGAAACGGAAAAATGGCCCCTACTTTATCCAAGTATGTGCCCATTTTTCCGTGTCAAGCATGAAAAAAATTGAAAACCCCTCTAAATACCCATAGGTCGCACTCACAGGTATTAAGTTTAATATGGGCGACGAAGAAAAAATACGATCTAGAGGCTTTAAATCAGTTTTCTTGGGTGCGTTTGAACCGGAATGAACCTAAGTTCATGACTCAAGCCACGCTTATTGTGCCTAATTTTTAAGGAATATGGGAACTTGGATTTTAATAGCAGCTTTCGTAATCTTTTAGAATCAGCTCAAGCGCTTTTTGATAGCCGTAGACATCGAGGTCGAGCCACTGAAATAGAGGCTCTTTTCGAAACCAAGTGAATTGGCGTTTAGCATAACGCCTTGTTGCTCGCTTAAATTCCCACACAAAATTCTCCCAATCTTGATTTAAACGAGGTGAATGCAAAAACTGAAGACATTGGCGGTAGCCAACCGCCTGAGACGCCGATAGGTTGTTTTCTAGCCCTTGGTCTACTAATGCCTCCACTTCGGTTACAAATCCCTTGGCGATCATTTCATCGCAGCGCATTTCAATCCGCGGAAAGAGAATGGGTTTTGGAAAATAAACAAACCAGCACCGGCAATCCCAATCAGCCGCCAAATGTTGCTTTTGCTTTTCCAAAGAAAAGTCACTGACTTTTTTGCCGCTTAGCATCATAATTTCCAAGGCTCGGATGATCTTATGCCGATCAGAGCGACTAATTGTCGCTGCATAATCGGGATCGCATTGATCCACTTTGTCATAAAGCGCCTCGATGCCAAACTTGTCAGCATCAATTTCTAGTTGCTCTCTCACCTGACGATCAATGGGCGGCCCAGCGGGCGGTCCCATGAGAAGCGACCGCAAATAAAACCCAGTTCCCCCAACAATAATAGGGATATGGCCTCTTTCTAAGCTACCGTGAACGGCCTCAACAGCTAATTCGTAAAATCGGGCGACATTGAACATTTCAGATAAATCGCAGATGTCGATCAAGTGATGGGGAACTTGTCCACGGATTTCTCGAGATACCTTTGCAGTCCCAATATCCAAACCGCGGTAAACTTGGACCGAATCCGCAGAGATAATTTCCCCGCCTAGCATCTTGGCCAGTTCAATTGCCAACCGACTTTTACCTACAGCTGTAGGACCGGCGATGAAAATGACCCTTTTCCGAGCGCAGCCATCGAGACGCTGATGTCTAAGTGGCTCAGGCGATAAAGAAGAGTGCCCTCCTCGGCTAAAAGCAAACCCATTTTGGCTGCAAATCCGCAAAAAATGTTGGCTAGTCCGTCGTTGCCAAAGCCTTAGCCCGGATCTCTCACAAGGCTCTGGAAAAGCTTGATTATCACTTCCAAAATCTGCCAGGTCTGCGCCAGAGAAACACGTAAAGTTTTCTTCCATGATCAAATGATTGGATATTACCTGTGAGTGCGACCTATGGATATTGGTTTGAATTTTTCTTTTTCCCATGCTTGAAACGGAAAAATGGCCCCTACTTTATCCAAGTATGTGCCCATTTTTCCGTTTCAAGCATGAAAAAAATTGAAAATCCCTCTAAATCCCCATAGGTCGCACTCACAGGTATTACTTCTAAGTGAATGCTTGGAGAGCTTCTTTTTCTGTGTCGTAAATCTCTAAAATGCGTTCAAAGCCCGCCATTTTGATAATCTCTATGACATCTTCTCGCATCGCACAGAGTTTTAATCCGCGATTAGGCGCCAACCTTTTTGTCATTGAAAGCAGTAGCCGAATGCCGGCACTGCTCAAATAGTCAACTTTTGCAAAATCGAGAACGATTTGATCGCTTCCTTCTTTCACAAGCTTATTGAGCTTAAGCTCTAACTTCGGAGCATTTGCAGCATCTAATCGCCCTTCGATATGCACTAATTGCGTTCCTTTTTTTTCTTCAATGCGTACATTTAAAACCACTGACATCCTACTCTTTACCTCTCATATATTCCGAAATTAATTGGATATAAAAATCCTAGCACTACTTTGTGAAAGATGAACTAGTTCTCTTATAACCTGAATCCTGAATTTTTGTGATAGCCAATCTGAGAATTTTTCTCTTCAGAGGCTTCTGCGCAAAAATTGCTTTCGAAGGGAACCTTGATGATTTTGACTTGAGAACTGCTTTCTGTAAATTGACATATCCTGCTAATGATAGGCAATTTACAGAAAGCAGTTCTCAAGGAAAAAAGCGCGAATTTCACTCGAAATGGAATTTTGCGCAGGAGACTCAAATAGAATGCAATTTTCATTTACGGATAGGTTCAAAGAAACCCTATCATGTAAAAGCTCAAGGCACATGCCTTGAGCTTTGTCTCCAGCCCATTTTTCTCACTTCGAGTCGGCTTGGGTATATACCCGAGCCGATTCAAAATGAGAAAAGGTCGGTGATTTGGCGTAAGCATTTTCGGGCGCTTTGTCCTCGATTACTATCCGCAGGCTGATAGGATCGAGGAAAAAGTGATCCGAAAAGGGTCCGCCAAATGCGCTGAGATTTTCTCACTTTGAATCGGCTCGGGTATATAATTTGGCTAGACCTTTTTCAAGGCCAGTGATCAATAAATAAGCGAAGGGAGTGCCGAAAGATATGCTTGTCATGATAATGGCGATTGGCAAGCTTCCAAGGAAGATATCAGTAAACCAGTGAGCGCCGGTAATGAGGCGAGGTAAGCAGAAAAAGATAGAATAGAGAATGGCAATTGTGCCGGCTTTTTTCCCAATAAGGTAAAAAATAAGACAGGTAAAAGCCATGACAAACGTTCCATGGTCACCGGGGAAGCTGGCATAGGAATGATCTTTGACTGCAATCCAATTGACAGCTGTAGATAATCTAAAAGCTGTTGGGTCAATGACCGTTGGACTTAATCTTTTGGTATGAAGAAACTCAGGGAAAAGAGTCCCATTGACGATGGCAATGATAAAAAGAAGGAGAAAAATAGAGAAAATAAGCTCGGCGAGTTTGCGCTTTTTTTCCCTTTTTGGCGCCTGGTAAAGGGGAATTAGAAAAAAAAGTAGCATGGCAATATCGTGAACCCAGTCCATCACCCAACTGCCGTTGAAAGCCCAAAAGTTTTGCCAGAACCAGTTTGTGTGGATCCAAGGGTTAAGCAAATCGAAAATAAAGCGATCAAAGTGATCCCAAAAAGGCTTGATTAGGGGGAGCTTCCAGGAAAGAAATAAAAGAGCGGTCATTAAAGGCGGAAGTAGTAGAACTTTTATATTCCACGTTTGAGCTGGGGGCGACTGATCCATTGGAATCCTATGCAAGTTTTGATAAACCTCTGTCCAAAAATAAAGAGTAAAAGAGCGGGGACTCCGAGTATTGCCCAATGGGCAGGAACAAGTTGGGTTTCCCCTAAAATGATGCAGGCGTCTAAAAGGGTAAATAAAAAAATATAGCTAAAAATGGAAATGGAGAAAATAAAAAAAATGGGCAGGTGGCGCTTTGACGGTATGCAGTAGGGAATCATACCGATAAGCATGAGAAAAGGGAGACAAGACATGACGAGTTTAAAGTAAAGATGTGTTTGGGCAGCGGCTTTTTTCTGGTTGCTGATATTAGGCGTCTGAAAAGCTTGGGTAAATAGCGCTGAAATCGACTGCCCTTGTAAGAGCTCTTTCGATGGTTGCTGTAAGTCAAGAGCAATCTTTAGACCAATGAATGGATAGGTTGCAAAAGAAGCTTTTTTTTCTATCAAACCGCCGCAGTTGCGCATCATCAAATCGACACAAATGCCGATGGGGTTGTTGCCAGAAAGAGCAAGCGCTTTCATGTGCCAAACTTCGTCGATCGAGCGAATGAGGAAAACATCGAGCAAAGTGGAGTGTGTTGGATCGTAGTATTGGTAAATAAGGCGCGTGCCGTCAGGTAAAAGCAGTGCGTGAACAGCGGCTGCAGAGTGCGAGCGCTGATGCTTAAGTTGCTCTTGCTCAAATTGACTCATCGATGAAAAACAAGAGGGTAGAAAATACTCGAAGTTGTAGAGGTTAGCAGCCGTGCAGCAAAAGGCAAAAAAGAAAAATGGACGGGCAAGTGAGAACAGAGAAAAACCAGCTGTTTGGAATGCAAGAAGTTCGTTGTGACGGTTGAGCGTACAGAGAACTTTTGCTGTAGCAACGATAAGCGCCAAGGGAAGGAGTAGACTTATACGCTTACTAAAAAGCTGGGCGTAATAAAGTAGGATAGCGACCGGCGAGATAGCGGTCCCTTTTACTTCAGCTTGAAGATGGGTCGAGTAATCGATGAGAAGATAAAGAAAATAAAGCGAAAAAAGAATGAGAAAAAAGACCTTTGCGATTTCTTTGGAAAGGTAGTATCGCCACAGTTTCTGATTCATAAAACCTAACCCAAGTCCAGCCCTTGTAGTGGCGACGGAGAAGTCGCTTATGATTCTCTTCCTTTTGCTACTTTTTTTAAAGTGTGAAGAGAAAGAATCAGGGTAAGGGTGAGTGGAAAAAGGTAGCAGCTGATAGATAATAAAGGGCGGTTGGCAAGCGATTTGGCGGCAACAGAGCTGATGAGAGCTAAAACGGGAAGTGTGATGGCTAAGGTGAGCGTCCGGCGTTGGCGTTGACGGCCTATCTGGATGCCTAGAGAAAGGCCGAAAAGGGTAAAGATAAAGGTCATCAATGTAAAATAGCAGCGCCGACAAAGTTCAAAACACGCTTGGTAAAAGGGGGGGCTTCCGGGTATCAGATTGTAGCGAAGGGCGTGCAATAAAGAAATCAAGGGAAGATGCTCTGGCTGAACTTTCTGGTGACTTTTTCTTAACAGCTCAGATAGCTTTGTTGCATCGGTTGTCATGGTGTGCTCGTTTTCGATCAAGAGGTGATCAAAACGGTGTGCATTGCCAGCGGGAAGATGAGAAATAAGCGAAATTTTTTCGCCGATGAGGTGGTGGTCTTTGACGGCAATTTGTTTAGCGAGAAGAAGTCGAAGTTGGTCTTTCGATTGATCTTTGATTGCAAGAATAAAATCTTTTGCACACCGGCCGGAATGTGTCATTGTCATTTCCACGTGTGAGTCGCCGAGTTTGAGTAGCTTGGGTTTTTGGATGAGCAGTAGGGGATTGCTTGTCATTGCTTTGTGAATGATTTGGTATGAATAGAGGCGGCAACGGGGAGTCATTTCAGAGGTCATGAGAAAAGTGACGAGAGATAGTAACAGCGCCGCGAACAAGAGCGGAGCATAAATTTGATGAATGCTAAGCCCTGCTGTACGTAGCGCTGTCAGTTCATGGGTTGTGCTGAGCCGCTGAATGAGCAAAATAGCGGCGATCAATCCTGCAATGGGTAGGGCTATCGGCAAGATATAGGGAATTTGGCATAGAATAAATAGGGCGATGAGGTGAAATTTCGGGACGATAGTTGCAAGTTCCGCAATTGATTGGAAGCGGGTCGTTAGCAGGGCGGCAATGAAGGCGCCGATGCACAATAGCAACACCTGACAATAGTCTTTTAATAGGTAACGCCAAAGAAGAGCCATAAAACTTTGTGAAAAATTTTCCGATTTCCATGCCCAAGTTCACCTTATTCTAAAAACTGTAAGTGATTTATAATCAATGAGGCAATAAAAATTCGACACTACAGAGGCTCCTGCGCAAAATTTTGTTTCGAGTGAAATTTTGCGCAGGAGCCTCAACAAGGGGTGAACTTGGGCACGGTTTCATGATACACTATACCCGCAAGCGATTCAAAGTCAGAAAAATGAAATGAGTAGTACCTGTGAGTGCGACCTATGGATATTGATTTGAATTTTTCCGTTTCAAGCATGAAAAAAATTGAAAATCCCTTTAAATACCCATAGGGCGCACTCACAGGCAGTAGTCGATTGAAAAGGAATAAATCGTGCCAGAGATTTACGAGGTCAAGCGGATTGGAGCTTATTTGCGCCGCGCAAAAATTGAGCATCAAATAATTGCTGCGATTACTTTTCACCCCGGAGGGGAAAAAATTCTTTCGCCAAAAGCTGCAAAGCAGCTCGAAGGACAGCGGGTGATGAGCCTTATGACAAAGGCAAAGTACACCTTTTTTGAGCTAGACAAAGGGGTCATGGTTTGGCACTACCGGTTTACCGGGCTTCCAAAGGTGGCGGGTATGAGTTATCAGGGCGCACTTGAAGCGATTTTTCAGCTCCCTGTTCAGGAAAAAAAGCGATTTTGTCGGCTAACGTTTACTTTTGAAAGCGGGTTGATCATTCACTTTCTCGACCAGCGATGCCTTTCGATGATCCGCTTAGACGCTCAATGCCAATTAGTTTCAGAGATGAGAGAATATCGCGCGCTCGCGCCCGACTTGTCAGAAGCTGTGATGCCGAGCTATCAGCAGTGGTGTCAGAAGTTAAGCCGCAGTCGGAGGAGCTTGAAGCTAGAGTTGCAAAATCAAATGACGATTCCTTCGGGAATTGGAAATTATCTCGCTTGTGAAATTCTCGCATACGCGGGACTAAACCCTTGGCTCGAAGCAAAGGCTTTGACAAAATACGAATATCGAAAACTATGCCAGGGAATTAACGAGGTGAAAGCGCATTGTGAGAGTCGCGTTGATTACCGTTGGTTTCGGGTCTTTAACCGGCTGATGTGCCAAAAATGCCGTGGTCCTGTGGTCAAAAAAAAGCAGCGCCAAAGTCAAGCGAGTCAAACCACCCATTTTTGTCCCTCATGCCAACTTGGGTTGGGTTTAAGACAAGATGTTTTCTGTGTGCCGGGAGGAGGATGAAGTGTAGCGCATTGGCTAAGCGGGTTGCTGAGTTTCTTCGCCCGCGAGTGAAGCCGAAAGATCTTTTGTTACTCGGATTGTCGGGGGGGAACGACTCTTTGGCGCTTTTCTATTTGCTCATAGAGTGCCAAAAAATGGTTCCCTTTGAATTACAGCTCGCTCATGTCGATTATGGTTGGCGACCTCAAGAGCACGAGGAAGCTCAGGTTTTAGTCCAGTTGGCAAAAAAGCTCGGCTTTCAGCTGCACCTGCATACATTAAGTCGCCTGCCTGAGCGCGACCGGGAAAATTGGGCGCGGCAAGAGAGGCTGGCGTTTTTTACTGCGCTTTGGCATCGCCGATCGTATCGAGCTTTACTGCTCGCTCATCACAGCGATGATCAGGCAGAAACGGTGCTCAAGCGGATTGGAGAGGGAGCGGGCTTGCTCGGGCTTGGCGGGCTTGTTTCTGAGCGGACGATTGGAGATTTGGTCGTCTATCGCCCCTTGTTGATGACGCGCAAAAAAGAACTTAGGGCTTACTTAAAGCGGCGCCAGCTAAAGCCATTTTCCGATCCACTGAATGCAGATCCTATGTACTTGCGTGCGCGAATGCGGCAAATGATTTTTCCCCATTTTGAACGCTTTTTTGGCAAGCAAGTCGCGACTCAATTCACTGCTTTTGGTCAGCTGTGGCAGGAAATGCAGGCTTACTTGGAAAAGAAAAGCCGGCCACTGAAAGAAAGGATAGTTCGCGGCCCATTTGGAGTTTATTTGCGAGTAGATCCCAGCGATGATGATTTGGAACTCAAATGGATTGTGCTCAATTATGCCGCGAGCCAGGGCGCTAATCTATCTCGAAGTGCTTGCACCCAACTTATTGAGCTGATTCGAAAAAAAGCGCCCAAAGCCCAAATCGAAGCGCCGCCGCTCCGCTTTGTGGTGAATCAGCACCATCTTTTTATATTAACCCGCTTTTTCCCGTCATTTTTTGAAAAAAAAGAGCTGTGGAACAAAACAGAAAGCAGGCTGGGGTGGATTCACTTTTGGCTGGGGCGGGTTTACTATCCCAAGCAGTATGATCAGATTGTATCGCTCAATCAGCTCGTACCGAGAGATAGAAAAAGGCTTAAAGAGTGGTATCGGACTGCTGGGGTACCGCTTTTTTTGCGCGATAAAGCCCCCATATTTATAAAAAAAAATGTCATTGTTAGTGAATGTTTAACGCAGGTTGCAATCGAAAGACTTAAAGCCCAAGTCCGCGTCTGAACCACCCTCAGGCACAACTTGGGTTTTAAAACAAATTTTACGACTTGATTATTTTTAAATGATTTACTAGCATTTAGTTGCAATCTTGATTGGCTATTACCTGTGATTGCGCCCTATTTTATACCCAACCCAAATCAATGCTACGCTTTTAAAAGAGGCTGCGTGCAAAATGCCATTTTGGAAAAAGTCTCAACTGGGAATAAAAAACTTAAGTTATGACTCCGAGGAAATTTTATCGGATACAGAGCAAAAAATCTCAACAAAACTATAAAACATTTATAACCAGTGTTTTTTAGATGGCGGCAGCAGTTTATTCAACTGCAGTTCTATAACTATTTGAAAGTTGAGTGGTTAAAAACTACGAAATAGAGACTAAAATTTTTTCAGTTGCTAGGAAATTCCATGTCAGTAATACAAAGAATTAAGGGGCCCAGGCGTTCTCAGAAAGGGCTTCAGCTTTTAAAAAATCGATTAAAAAAAAACATGGAAGATCCCAATCAACCTCCAGAGAAAAAAAGGCGGTTTCCCGGTGGATTCATCCTTTTTTTGCTAGCCGCTATTTTCATCCTGCTGGCAGTGCAAAACCGATCGGGCAAGAAAGGAAGCAGCGTTTCTTTTAGTCATCAGGTCGAGCACTTGGTGAACTTAGATTTAATAGACAAAAAAGAAGCGAGTAAAACAGCTCAAAACGACAACCTCGTGACGTTTAATGGAAAGTTCAAAGAGCGCTTATCCGAAGATGCTAAAAACCGCTATCGCTACTTAGAGCTGCTCAATGAAACGCACGCTGATGAAGAAGGCAGACGAGAGCTCGCGCAAAGTTTAACAGCATTGCAAAAAGAGGTTTATTCAGCGGCAACTCTTTTTTTGCAGCTCAGTGGCTTGACGATCCCTCGAGGGGGATATGCCGTTGTCAGTTCTGCTTATGACACAGCGGAAAGAAAGAATGGGATTGTCATTTCTGCTCTTCCAAATAAAAGTGAAGCTAGCTTAGTCGATTTAGAGTCAAATTACACCTATCTCACCACTGCGGGAGTGTCTAGCAAGCAGGTGCGGGAATTTGGCTGGGCGCTCAGCCAACTCATTCAAGAGTTCCAGTCTCCCTCGCTTGGAATCGGCGATGAGAATATCAAACAAAAGCTCGATGAGACTCAGAGATTAGTTGGGGCGGCGACCCAAGAAGGAATGACCAGTCAGGAAATGCTAGGGCGCTATCAAGTGGCTTTGGCAACGCTGAGTCAAACGGTACAGACACTGAATCGCAGTGAGGGAAAAACTCGCTTGAGTGGGCTTAGAAGTGTGCGCAACTACCTGGTTGATCTCGAACAGTACGATGTTGTGACAAAACGGCTGGCAGATACTAAGCAGCTTCTTGCTAAAGCGCGGACACAAGTAGCAGGTGCGACTTGGTTTTTTAACAATCAAGAGCTATCAGCTAAAATGTTAGAAAGACAAAATCCAGAGGAGTTTGGGCTCTGGTTTGCGCAGGCGAAAAAAGAGTGGGACCAATTTAACATTAATAAAGGAGCGGCGTTTAAAGCTCCCGATCAACCGCGGAACTTGGTTCTCGAAAAGACATTTCAAAGTCAAGAGCCATCGCCTAACTATTTCAGCTATATTTTATTGACCATCTTACCGGTTGTGCTCGTGATCTTGCTGCTTTACTTCATTTTCTCTCGTCAAATGAAGGGAATGGGGTCGAGTGCGATGAATTTTGGTAAATCACCGGCGCGGATGCTCAATAAAAGTAGTCATAAGGCGACGTTTAAAGATGTTGCCGGTGTAGATGAAGCGGAAGAAGAGTTGCAAGAACTCGTTGATTTCTTGAAAGATCCAGCGAAATTTACCGCTCTGGGCGCTCGGATTCCGAAAGGAGTTCTGCTCATAGGGCCTCCTGGTACGGGAAAAACGCTGATTGCCAAAGCTGTTGCTGGCGAGGCAGACCGCCCTTTCTTTTCGATTTCCGGTTCAGACTTTGTTGAGATGTTTGTCGGGGTTGGAGCAAGCCGCATTCGAGATCTTTTTGATCAAGCCAAGCGCAATGCGCCTTGTATTGTTTTTATCGATGAAATCGACGCTGTTGGGCGCCATCGCGGCGCTGGAATCGGTGGTGGGCACGATGAGCGCGAGCAGACGCTGAATCAGCTTCTCGTCGAAATGGATGGATTTGAAACCAATGAGGGCGTCATTTTAGTCGCTGCAACAAACCGGCCCGATGTTCTCGACAAAGCATTGTTGCGTCCTGGGCGTTTCGACCGCCAGGTGATCCTAGATCTTCCCGATATTAAGGGGCGGTTTGCTATTTTGGGCGTTCATGCCCGCAAAATTAAGCTCGATGAATCGGTTGATTTGATGGATATTGCTCGCGCGACTTCGGGAACATCGGGAGCTGACCTGATGAATATCCTCAATGAATCTGCGCTACTTGCCGCGCGCAAAGGGCGGAGTGCGGTCACAGCTCAAGATGCCTTAGAAGCTTGCGACAAGGTGCTGTACGGCAAAGAGAGAAAAAGCCTTGAACTCGATAAAAAGGAAAAAACACATACGGCTTATCACGAGGCGGGACATGCTGTTGTTGGTCTTTCTGTTGACCATGCCGATCCAATCGAAAAAGTGACAATTATCCCTCGCGGGTTTTCTTTAGGAGCGACTCACTTTGTTCCCGAAAAAAATAAGGTGAGTTACTGGAAAAAAGAAATCACAGATCGCCTAGCTGTTCTCATGGGTGGACGCGTTGCCGAAGACCTTTTTATTGGCGATATTTCAAGCGGGGCTCAGATGGATATTGTCCAGGCAACAGAGCTAGCTCGCAGTATGGTCTGTAAATGGGGCATGACTGATTCATTAGGCCCTGTTGCTTACGATGAGCAGGCAAGCGGCAATGACTACGTCATACCCGGTCAGGGAGCAAAAAGCTATTCGGATGAGACAGCACGCCAGATCGATAATGCGATGCGCCAGTTACTCGACGAAGCCAACTCCAAGGCGATTGATATTATCAACAAGAACAAAGAAAAAATCGAGCTGATGGCTCAGATGTTGCTTGAATTCGAAGTTCTCGATAAGGAAGATGTTCAATCAATTATGGATGGTTCTTGGGATACAGAGAAAAAAAGAAGTAAACTCAAAGAGATTAGCGAAGCAAAGCGCAAAATGCCGCCGCCGCCGCCGCCCGAAGATCTAGAGTCTTCAGAAAAGGGAGAAGGAGATGTCGATCCTTCGCCGCAGCAAATCTAGCAACCCAAATAACGCATTCTAAACTTGTAGTCATCATTTACCTCTTTGTGATTATAGAGGAAATAGCAGTCGTTTCAAGTGTCAATCTCTCAATCGGGGGAGCTTTTAAGCTTCACCAAAAACTTAATACCTGTGAGTGCGACCTATGGGTATTTAGAGGGATTTTCAATTTTTTTCATGCTTGAAACGGAAAAATGTGCACATACTTGGATAAAGTAGGGGCCATTTTTCCGTTTCAAGCATGGGAAAAAGAAAAATTAAAATAAATATCCATAGGTCGCACTCACAGGTTATATCCAATCCAGTACGACTTATGGTTCCGGTGCAAATAGGGATCTCATTGACAAAATCGCCCTCTGACATCCTATTTTGCCCTCTTTAAGCTGCTACTCCAAACAGCTCCTCTATAAATCTTTTTTGAATCAGAAAGTCTTTCCCTCCAATGCCTTTGACTTGATTTTTGCGGATCATATGCATAGATTCATACCCTGAGATCGTCGCCTTTGCTGTTTCGAATGTTTGTAGCCATTGGC
>JBCCHO010000034.1:0-12682 GCA_039028715.1 Chlamydiota bacterium
GCGCACTCAAAGGTAATACCTGTGAGTGCGGCCTATGGATATTTAGAGGGATTTTCAATTTTTTTCATGCTTGAAACGGAAAAATGGGCACATACTTGGGTAAAGTAGATGAAAATTCAACTGTTGGGTAGGTGGGAAAAGAGAATTTTAGATGAGTAATTATGCCATACAACTTGGGTTTGAATTGCGGCTTTGGTATGCTGCGTAACTTACTCAACCCAAGTTGTGTCGTATAATTGGTCAGATAAATTTTCTTTTTTCACCTGCCTGAAGCTCGAGTTTTTATTGTGAAATTTTCAACATTTGCGTCTTTTGATAGCCATTTACGCGAAGCTATTCCAGAACATCCCTCATCGCTTTATGCAGTCCTTGTAGCAGATTCAGCCGAACGCCGCTATGTCGTTGAGAATCTAGTGCATTATTACCCAGCGGGTGAGAAAGAGTATCACTCAGCAGTGCAGTTTCCTGTTTCAGAGCTTTGGCAAGCGGTGCATTCCCTAAGCCTTTTTTCCAAGCAGCGGTTTCTCGTTTATGATCACATTGATCAATTAAAAAGTGCCGAACTAGATGCTTTAGCAGCCTGTGTCCGCGAGAAAATACCTTCTGATCTCGTGCTTATCTTGACCGGAGCTGCGTTTTCTAGGTCGGCTGCTTTCTACCAAAAGATAAAACAAGAGCTCGTTCTTTTTGATTTAAGCGCTGAAAAACCTTGGGAGCGCAAAGAACGATTCACGCGCTGGCTGATTCATTTAGCGCGTAAAGAGGAAAAAGTTTTATCGCCGTCTGTAGCGAAGAAATGGCTGGAAAACTCAGAACATGATTTTGCTTCTTTGTGCAGTGAACTAGCTAAGTGGATCGCATTTGTTGGCAAGAAAAAAGAGCTTGAATTAGCGACGCTAAAGCAGATTGAAAGTCAACCATGCGCTCTAATCGGGTGGCGACTTTCCGAAGCCTTACTCTGGGGCCAACCGATAGACAGAAAGGTATTCGATACCTTCCGCCTGGAAGATTGGCATGGGCTTTTCGGCCAACTGCGCTACCATTTGAGGACGAGTCTTTGTATTGCAACAGCGGTCAGAAAAGGCGAGCAGGAAAGGCTCAAAGAAGTGTTACCTAGGTTGTATCCTCAACAAGTGGCGAAGTACCGCCAGCTAGGGGCTTTGTTAGGTGAAAAGTGTCTTCTAAGCGGGTTACAAAAACTTGCTGAGTGCGAGTACCAAGCGAGGATGGGTATAGAGCCGCAAAATTTGTTTGCTCGATGGATCTTGCAGTTACGACAGGGGAAAAACATTGGATCTTAAAGCGGGACTTTACCTTCTTCCCAACCTATTAAATCCTGCAGGCGCGCATCGAGACAATTTTCCGGCTTGTATGAGCGACATGGTTCCGGTACTCGATGGTTTAATTGCCGAAAGCCAAAAAGGGGGGCGTCGATTTTTAAGTCGTTTTTGCTACCCACAAGGGAAATCTTTTCGCGAAGTTCCAATTGCGCTCCTTAATGAGCATACAACGCAGTCTGAGATGCAGGCGCTGATCGAACCTCTTAAACGAGCGGAAAAGTGGGGGCTTATATCTGATGCGGGGCTTCCTATTCTCGCTGATCCGGGCGCTGATTTGGTTTCGTTATGCCGCAAAAAGTGCATTCCTGTTCATGTATTGCCCGGCCCCTCATCGCTTCTTTACGCGTTGATGTTATCGGGGTTTTCGGCGCAAAATTTTGCTTTTCACGGTTATTTGCCTAGGCGTGATCCTCAGCTCAAGCGGAAATTGGCCCAACTAGAGCAAGCGACAAAATGCGAGCGGCAAACGCAGCTGTTTATTGAAGCGCCTTACCGAAACCTTAAATTGATGGAAACATTGCTCGGTCAGTTGCAACCGACCACTTACCTCGCTGTGTGTTGGGATCTCACCGCGGTTTCGCAAGGAGTTATTGTCGAGCGGATAGCAAAATGGCGGCAAATTTCCGCCCCTCCGATAAAAAAAATACCGGCAGTCTTTCTCATCGCTTAACCGAGCATTTTAAACCCAAGTTGTGTGGCATAATCGCTCAGATAAATGAGGCTCCTCGCGCAAAAATCGCTTTCGAAGGGGAATTTGATGATTTTGACTTGAGAACTACTTTTGGTAAATTGACATATCCTGCTAAAGATAGGCAATTTACAAAAAGTAGTTCTCAAGGACAAAAGCGCGAATTTCCCTTCGAAAGCGATTTTTGCGTAAGCAGCCTCAAATGTTCTGTTTTTTTACCTGCTTGGGGCTCGATCCTATCAGCTTATGAACAGGGCTAGCAGAGAAAGCCCTAATTTTGCTATCCTCCAGAATTTTAGCACTAACACAAGGAAGCCTAGGTTATGAAACGACTTACTGGATGGATGATTTCTTTTTGTTTTTTCTGCTGCGGCTGCACGCAAAATGTTTACGATCAAGAAAGTCGCTTTCACAACGACGGACGCGCTAAACCAATGATTACACTGATTCCCGTTTTTGACATGAGCGAAGCAAAAACAGGCTGGAGTCTTTCTGAGGAATTCACTGATCATCTGCGCCAGCGATTGCTTAAAACCAATCGGTTTTATCTCAACACACCCGAAGAAATCAATCCGATTATTACTCAACTAACACCTGAAAATAACCCTTTTAGCACGCACCCAGATTGGATCGATGAAACGTTTGCCGAACGTGAATTTGTCGTGTTTACTGAAATCGTCGAGCACGATATTCACCCCAAACAAGTCGCTAACCGCTTTTTCGATAAGTTAACTCCTTCAAGTGAACTCACATTGACCATGAGAATCCGCGTTTTTGACCTGCGTAAAAGTCAGCGCCGCGTGATTTTAGAAGAACTCATTTCGCACAACTACCTCGTTTCCAATCCTAAAGGATTGCCAGAAAAAAGCCCTGACTACTGGCAAAAAATTTCCTTTACCGTTTCTCCTCTCGGAATGGCTCATGCTCAATTAGCAAAAGAAGTCACAAAAAGGGTGGAAGACTACATCTTGCTTGCACAGAGTCGCTAACGGAACTTTACCGATGGCTGCGAGCATAGTACCCGAAATAGGTGCCCGGCTAACCTCAGTTGCTATGTTCGGAGTTTTAGCTGCTCTTGTTTCCTATATCGCATACCGTCGCCGCTTTTTTCAGCTGCCTTTTGCTTTAACAAATTCTCTTACTTATATCAGGCTTCCTATCGTCGGATTCATCGGCTATTTATTCGTGTCTCTTTTTTCGACACCTGCCATCTTGCTCCTTTTGTTTTATTTCTTTGCCGACCTTAAAGACTATTTTTTACGTCTACCTCTACTCATGATCGCAGTTGGACAAACCTTCACGCTATGTATAACTACCGTTTTTTTGCTCCTCTTTGCTTTTTTACAGAAAAAAGTGGTGATCAAGGAAATTATTTTTGGCCCCGAAAAACCTGCGTTTCGATCACAGCTAAGCCACTGTGGTATGGGCATGGTTGCCTGGCTAGTTAGCTTTCCCATTGCGGGTTGTCTTTACGAGCTCACTAACCTACTCACGCATTTTCTTTTTGGAGTTTTTGCTGCCGAGCAGCGCGTTGTTATACTTTTGCAGAGGTTAGCACAATCTCCTGGCCTACTTGCGATCATGCTAATCGCTATTTTGATTGGCGCCCCAATTATTGAAGAATTTTTTTTTCGCGGGATTTTGCAAAACTACCTTAAGTGCAAAATGCGCTTTACATGGGCATTGATTTTATCGTCGCTTATTTTCTCGTTGCTCCACCTTTCGCCAGGAGATGGGTGGTCAAATCTCCCAACAGCTAGCGCTTTATTCACGTTTGCTCTTTATCTCGGATTTATCTATGAGCGCCAGCGCTCTCTCTTGGCCCCGATTGCTTTGCACATGACATTCAATTCTATAAATGTTATGCGTATTCTTTTAACTGCAGTTTAACCCCGGTTTTGGATTTATGAACCAAACACCTTTTACACTTACTGCACACGGCTCATCTGATATCGGCCTAGTCAGACTCAATAACGAAGACGTTTGGTCAACGCTCAAAGAACACGGCTTTTTTATTCTTGCAGATGGTATGGGGGGACATAATGCCGGAGAAATCGCCGCTAAAGAAGCTGTGCAAGCAGCCTGCCTTTCTGTTAAAAAATTTTTTACATCTGCCGCAAAACCACTCACCCCTCTTGCTATTTCTTCGGCTTCGAAAGCGAGTATCGAAGCGGCCAATCGGTGGGTTTACCGCTTGGGAAAAGAAAAAAAAGATTATAAAGGGATGGGAACAACACTTTGCACTCTACTTTTCCACGATCAATCACTCATCTACGGCCATGTCGGAGATAGCCGCATTTACCGACTGCGCAATTTTAAGCTCGACCAACTCACTGCAGATCACTCGTTAAAAAATGCCCTTATTTCTCAGGGAAAAATTACCGCTCACTCTTCTAAGCCCTTTCCGTATAAAAATGTTTTAACAAAAGCAGTTGGCACTCACCCCCACGTTGAGCCCGACATCCAAATTACACCAGTAAATCGCGATGATGTATACTTGATGTGCAGTGATGGCCTAACTGACTATGTCGATCATCAAAAAATTCATCGCGTCTTAGCTCAAGATAGAAATCCCAAAAGCGCCATCCAAACTCTCATTCAGCTTGCAAAAAAGCATGGAGGCAATGACAACATCACTATTGTCATAGTAAGAGTAGATGAAGCGCAAAAACACCATTTACCTCGATAATAATGCCACAACGCCGATTGATCGCCGTGTCTTAACGGCAATGCTTGCCGATTTCTCCGACCATCCGCTCAACCCATCAAGCGCTCATTTTTTTGGGCGCCAAGCGCGCGGATTGCTCGCAGCAGCGCGCAAAACGATTGCTAACTACCTCGAGGTCAAGCCAAGTGAAATTATCTTCACATCGGGCGGAACTGAGAGCCTTAATTTGCTTATTCGCGGCGCATTAGAGCAGTATCCAAGCGGCCATATCATCAGCTCCAATCTCGATCACGCCTGTGTCTACAACACAGTCCAAGCGTGTGAACGCAAAGGGTATAGCGCCACCTATCTCTCGCCTGGGGTGTATGGCGCGCCAACCGCAGCTGCAGTCGCAGCTGCCATGCAGCACAATACGCGGCTGGTCGTTCTTTCAGCTGCGAATAGTGAAACTGGCGTTAAACTGGCTATCGGTGAAATTGCAGCCATTGCCGAGCAAGCTGGCATTCCACTGATTCTAGATGGCGTTGCCCTTCTTGGAAAAGAGTCAATTCAGCTTCCGCCCGGAGTCATGGGCATGGGATTTTCCGGCCATAAAATTCACGGCCCCAAAGGCGTTGGCTTTGCCTTTGCGCGCGCAGATCTCGCTTTGCAAGCCCAACTTCTCGGCGGCGGTCAAGAAGAAAGTCGCCGCAGTGGCACAGAAAACTTGGCCGGTATTTTAGGCCTTGCCAAAGCCATTGCCATTCTAGAAGCGGAAGGCGCACCAGCTGCGCGCCAGATGGCGCGACTGCAAACTCAATTAGAGGTGGGACTGCGCCGAGCCATTCCGCAGCTTATCATTAACGGAACTGGGCCGCGCATCGTCAATACCTCCAATATTGCCTTTCCAGGAATCGAAGGAGAAGTTCTACTCGCTCAGCTCGATCAGCTCGGTATCGCTGTCAGCCACGGTTCTGCTTGCGCATCAGGAGCTCTTGAACCTTCGCGCGTTTTGCTCAATATGGGACTTTCCCGCTCAAGAGCTGCAAGCTCGCTTCGATTTTCGCTGAGCCGGATGAATACCGAAGCTGACATCGAGACAACAATTGATACTATAGCCTCGCTTGTCAACAAAACCGTTAACTTTCTTTAGTCGTTTCTACTTGTTTGGGAATATTTTGATGGCGGCAATAATAGTAGACAATCCATGCGCTGACTAGCAAAATGACGCCGCCAAAGCCAACCATCGGCATGACGCCCAAATCGGGAATCAGATTAAAAGAAAGTCCGGATACAATCAGCGACAAAGCGACAATCGATCCAGTCAGCCCCATCACCCACCCCTGAGAAGAAGCATCTGCGGCATTAGAAAAAGAGGTGAGCATAGCAGACCAAGCAACACTTCCAAAAACCCCTATCGGACATAATAAAGCCCAACTTAACCACTTGATGCGGACAATCGCAATCATCATCATCAAAAAAGATAATACGATGAGTGAAAAAACAGCGATCCACTCAATATGATAATACTTAACGATTCGGGAAATAATCAAAATCCCCGATCCAAGCCACAATCCGGTAAAAGAATAAACCATTCCGATGCCAAAAGTAGCGTAGTGATAGGTATTTTGAAAAAAGATCAAAACGAGCTGAAGAAAAAGGGCAATTGCGATTTGATGGAGCAAAAAAGCGACAACTAAAAGTCGAATTGCCGGGTGCTTTGCCGCTTCAACAAAGACGGCAATCATGCGCAAAGGGTGGATTTTCTTGTTCATATTTTTGACAAAAGCTTTGCCAAAAGCGACCCAAAACCAAATAAACGCGACTAACGCAATGCCGCTTGCAAGAAAAAGAGGAAGCGATAAGCTAAAAAAAGAAACAAAATGGGCATTGGAAAAAATACCCGCAATTAAAGGCCCTAGCACAAAGCCCATCGACTGGAAAAAAATCGCGATACTCATATAGGTCGCTTTCTTTTTAGTGGGGCTCAAGTCTGCGATTGCCGCCATTGCCGTAGCAAAACTCGCCGCTGCAACTCCCGTCAGACCGCGCCCTAAAAAAAGTAGCGCCAAACTTTTTTTCTCGATACTAACAGCCATTAAAAGAAACCCACCGCAAAAGATAAGCATGCAGAGCATTAACACTTTTTTTCTTCCGATCATGTCAGACAAGTCGCCCATGAATGAGGCTCCAAAAAACATCACAATAGGATAAAGGGCGATCACAGCGGCGAGATAGGCATACCGCACATGAGTTGTTATCATTGATGGAAGAAAGTCGCCTGTTGTCAGCAAGCTAATTAGAATAGGCAAAGCAAGGGTAAGTCCAAAAACATCGACAAAAATGCCTAAAAAACAAGGAGCAATTGCTTTGACTGTTGTTCGATGACTCATTGGCATAATCTGAGTTTTTATTTTGTATTTACCACTCCCACTTATGAATGTCTATACCCGAGCCGATTCAAAATGCAAAAAGATCGGTGATTTGGCGCGGCTATTTTGATCGACTTTTTCCCTGGGTTCTTATCCGGCAGGTGGATAAAACCCAGGGAAAAATCGGTCAAAAGAGACCGTCAAATTCGGCGAAATTTTTGCACTTTGAATCGGCTTGGGTATATAAAGGGAAAAATGGGGCCTTTGAATGGATTATTGAACCTAATGGGTCAATAAATCATAGAATATTTATTCCCAACCCTTAAAGAGGTCATGAACATGCTAAAAAATGAATTGAAAAAAAAATCATTAAAAACTCTATATCATTAGAGAAGTATGGAATTAATAACCTGGCATGGAGCAAGGTTGATGCTCAACAGCTTATTCATGTCATTGATTTTTGCCTCGGCATCGAGAAAAAACGATGGCATATAGATCGGATCTTTTACTTTTGAACACCAGGTAACGTCGCCGATTTCATAATCACTAGCAAAAAGAGCTGCCATGTGTGCTTTGTAATCTCGAGACTTTAACTGAACCCGAATCCCCAATGTTTTTTGCCACTGCCCTTGGATAGCAGCCATGATTTTTGCTGTCCGAGGTAGATTCCGATGGCTGATCGTTAAGATTGGGAGGCTCTCAAGAGTCAGGTTTAGTTCTTTTAATGCTGCGGCAAAAAGCTGTTTTGCTTGGGCCTTATTCTCTCTTACAAGATTCTGATTGGATAGCCTTAAACAACCAGATAAAAAACCGGTAGCTGGAGTCCCACCGATTCTAAGGACATGCTCGACAATTTCCCTTCGGTCGAGAGCAAGACTTAACGCTTGTCTTAGTTGTTTATTTTTGAGCGGATGAGTCTTTACATTGATCATCAGACAAAAACTTGCGTTTGACAAATTCAAGAGAGAGAAAAATACGCTTTAAAGCGCCCATCTCGCGCTTTTCTCTAAACGTTTCTGTCGTTAGGGCCGAAAAGATCTCAAAAGATCGAAAAAGATTTTCATCAACAAGCTCAGGGAAGCGAGCGCAAAGCCGGGTAAGGTCAGCTTTGATTTGGGGGATTTTAAATGGGTTAGATTTTTTTTGAGGGCCAGCAACCACATCTCGATAAGAGCGGAAACATTTCAGGCAAGTCTCTTTAAAAAGGGGCAGCGCTTTTTTAGCAAATTGCATCCCTTCTGCTGATTGAGCGAGAAATTTGATTTCTCCAGCGAAAAAATGACCGCTTGATGAAAGCTCAAGAGCAAAATCCTGGTGAGAGAATTTCACCATCTTGATCTCTCGACTTCTTAAGAGAAACTGCTTAATCTCTTCAAAGAAAGCGATTTCCGTATGTTTAAAGAGCTGTTTGGCAAGAAAAAAAATAGAAAGAGAGCCTGGCAGAGAATCTGCTTCCCATGCCATCATAGGTAAGTGAGAAACAAACCAAGGCAAAAAATTTGTTTGTGGCAGAGAAAGTCCATCAAAAAAGAAGTGAAAGACCTTGCGTAGCTCCTCTATTTCTTCTTCTTGCCTTTCCGGTAAAGAGGCGAGAGAAAAAGGCAAAGCAAACGCATCGGTAAAGAGGCATTTAGGCTCAATTTCTGAGACGGTAAAATTATGCGGCGCTTGTTTTCTATGGTGGGAAATTTTTTTATCGTTTGATAGACTGACTAAGGTCATTGCTTTTCCTCTTGGGTAAATGCAAAGCCCACGAAGAAAGCAGAAAATAAAGAAAGAACCCCCTAGCGAGGTAGGCATAGAGGGCACTTTCATCTCCCTTGTGTATTTTATGTTCTTTCCATGCACAACCAGGGGAATTGCTAAAAGAAGCGAAGTAGAGCACTGCTTTGCTAAAGGAAAAACACAAAATGTGACGGGGAAACGAAAAAGAAGTTTTTTCGAATCCAGGGAGTAGGACTATCATTTTTCTTCCTGGGTTCGCGTCAGTGGAGAGGAGCAAACTCTTCACTGACACTGGGCTCCCTTCGGGGAGTCCTTTTTTGTTTTAAGGCTCGATTGTAGGATCATACGCAGCTTTTCTGCAAACATATTTTTTTCCTCTTCCTTTAATCTAAGATAAATCGATCAAAAGTCGCTGAATGATTCCCTTCTTCTGCTCTCTCAAAGCGGTTATTTGATCTTCGAGAAGAGCAAGGAAGGAGACTAACCTAATGAGAAGGGGAAGAATGAGCAAAAAGCATTCATCAGCATTTAAATTTAGAGTAGCACTAGCGGCAATCAAAGGAGACAAAACGGTTTCCGATCTATGCTAAGAATTCAGTTTAGCGGCAAGTCAAATTTATGCATGGAAGAAAGAACTTGAAGACAGAGGAGTAGAAATTTTTGAAACAAAAAATCCTGCTGGTGAACATCAATGTGAGCGGGCGTCGTAGGGGTTAAGTAAATGATCCTTTCCTTCGCGATAAAACTCGGAGACAAAATCGCCGACGATGTCTAAAATAATGACGCGATCACCTCTTTTTCGTAGTTGCCGCAAAAGCCCTCGCAAGCAATTGGTTTTACCGACATTTGGTGACCCCAAAATGGCGATGTGTTGGCTTTCAGATCCCTTTAAAAGAGGTAAAGCACCAATGCGAAGATCAGACGCTTTCCGACTAAAAATCAGCCTGTATTTTAGTTTTCTTGTTGATTCAAGGCGGATGCCAGAAAGATGTTTCTTTTTCCTTGAATGTTTGCCGCGAAAAAAGAAGTAAAGCAAAGCAAGACCAAAAGTTCCTGTAGCAAAATAGCCTGCCTTTTTTATATTCGTAAGAAAGCGCTCTAAAAGGGAGAGTACCTTTTTCTCGCAAACTTGCAGGAGCAGCTCACGGCGAATCAAGAGCTTTGAAGAAGGGCGGTCAAAGTCGTCAATGCTCATCGCCGCGAAAAGAACGCCTTGTTTCGATCCCTGCTTAAGAGCTTTCCAGGTGCTTGGATCAACCTGTATTGTCTTTTTGTTGGAAAAGAGTTTGGCTTTGCTCCAGTAATAGAGCGCTTGATAAGAAGATTTAGGCGCTTGATATTGGAGATAACCTATCGTCATCAATCCAGCTAAAAAAGCCCATATAAAAGCGCTTTTGAGGACTTGGCTAATCATTTTGACCCGATGAGCCCATGTTTGCCCGCCCTCGGCAACTTTGCCGATGATTTCCATAAGATAAGCCTCGTGAAAAGGCTTGCTTTAAAAATCGGGCATATCTACCTGCACTTATGCCTATATATTACCACAATCCCAGCATTAGACAAATAGCGCCTATTGATCTTTTTTCTTTTGAACACGAGAAGCCTTCCATTTTAATAGCGGCATCTTCTCTATTTTGGCTTGCATCATGAGATCATTCGTCAATAAAGATGAGATGACTTCCCCTTTTTCAGTGAGATTCTTCAGAAACTCTTTTTCCTGTTTATTGAAAGGGAATAGCAAACTAAGCGCTCGCTTGCACTGTTCAAGTTTTGTTGTTTGCCAAAGTTGAAGGGCATTTTGGCTTTTCACGTTTCTTAACACAGGGACAAGCTGTTTTTGAAAATCATCTCTATTGAATAGAAGGTCTCCAGAAGAAATGTCGTGCGGGCTTTTGATCGAACTCATAGCAAGATAAAGAATAAAACCAAATCGCAACTGCTCTTGATCGATAGCAACTTTTGTAAATAGATGGTGCATATCAAACAAGTCACGTGCTGCATGGCGAGCAAATAAAGCGGTTAATTTTCCAGCAGCAAGCTCATGAAGATTAAGAACAGGGATATTGTGAATTTGGTGATTACCGACGACTTGAGATGAAAGTCTTTGATTTTCCCACAATGAGACTCTAAACATGAAGTTTAAATCGATTTCCAAATTTCCTTGAGCTGTGAGAACACTTGGGTACTTGAGTTGCCATTTCCCACCAGCATGCTTAGTAGGAATCCGCCGTATACTCAAGTTTTCTCGGTAAAAAACAGCTTCCATATTTTTTTCAACCAAAGGACGCTGTTTCAACATTTCTTCGCGACTTTGCTTCCCAATGTAATTTAGATCTATGTCAACAGATAAACGAGGAAGATCAAAAATGAAAAGATTAAGGGCTGTGCCTCCCTTTAAGACAAGCTTATCTTTTAAAAAAGGGTGCGCATAAATCCCTTCCAGGACATTCATTAAACGCCAAACTTTTTCTAAGATTTCTGGACGAAAACCCGTTTGGCCCGACTCTCTAATGAGCCTTTGTTTAGAAATTTTCATGAGGTTCTTCCCACTTTTTCTGCAGTAATGATCTAGGAACAATGAGATTCCATCGATCAATTAGCTGACCTGGCTTCTTACGATAATGGGGATCTAAATAATGGGGACTTTTTGGAATGAGCGTATCAAAACAACACAGATCTTTTTCTTCAATGCCAAATGTTTGACGGTGCTGATCAAGAAAAAAAGCAACTCTGGCACAAGTTGTTGCATGATAAAGAGTTTTTACATAAGCCAAGACTTGCTGAAGGTCAAGGTACTCAATAGATTCTAGTGATCGCCAGATTTCTTCCCAATCTCCCATTACACTAGGTCTATTGAGAACATCGACAAAAGTGCGTTCTAAATTAGTCACTCGAATGATGCACCCTTGATGGTCGGTGATTTCAATTCCAAAATCAGTTGCCAGTTGAGTTGAGATCCCTTTGAAAGAAAGATTACGGAAAGTAAAATAGCTCGTTTTTCTCTGAGTAATATAGACAAAGTCATTGCGCAAAGAATGAAGCTTACCATGAAATCCTAAAGAAGTATGGTAGGCTAAAACAGCATCGGACGTTAGCTTACCTGCAATAAGATAGGGATCGACTGGGTAGATTTTAGGATCGTTGCCTTTGGGAACTTTGTAATAAAGCCCTTTGCGAATTCGAATAATATGCCCTTTTTGGAGGTGGTAAGTTAAAAGATTCTGAAGAGTGCTGTTTTTAGAATTCTTCTTAAGGGCAGTTCTCATCTCATCTATAGTAAATATTTGATGCTGAGCTAGAAACGTTTCTGCATTCATTGACTTGATCTTTTTCTATGTAACTACTAACAATATTAGTAGTTACGGGATACTTTTTCAAGTCATATTGGAAAACTTATTTTTATACTAGGAACTTAACACGGAAGCACTAGAAAGTTTAAGATCTTCCGAGTATTGAAAGTTTCCAAGAAGAGACAACAAGCTCAAAAGAGGCTGAAAGAAACTCTGGAAAAAGCTCAAAAAATTTGCTATATACTCTACTAAAAGAAGAGTAGGCATGAAAAAAAATATTGAAGATTTCATTCCATCGGAAGGCAAAGATCCCAATGCTCATCCCAAATTACGCACATGGGAGAAAACGATCGTATGGATTGCTTGCCTTTCTCTTGTGATCATACCCTTTCTTTTTGGATGGCTAGGATTTGTCTTAAGCCTAGTTGCATCAGGGATTATAATGCACCCCGAAAATCAGACAGACTGCTTTAGGAGAATTAGGCGTCTTATTTAACATATAGGAGACTAACCTAATGAGAAGGGGAAGAATGAGCAAAAAGCATTCATCAGCATTTAAATTTAGAGTAGCACTAGCGGCAATCAAAGGAGACAAAACGGTTTCCGATCTATGCCAAGAA
>JBCCHO010000035.1:0-12561 GCA_039028715.1 Chlamydiota bacterium
TCTGGGAAAGCTTGGAACATCTGTGTTCCCGAATATTCCAAGTGACTCTCTTGGAAATGTTTATGAACATTCCCTGCGAGAGTCACTTGAAATCTCGAAAAAACAGACTGTTCAACCTTCTACGCAGAGCTGGTGAGAAATACGGATTAAGAGTATCAAGAGGAAGTGTGAATATGTATCGATTCATTGTTTTGAGCTGTCTTAGCTGCCTTTTTTTTGGAATGTGTTTAGCTGGATGCCAAAGTAATCGTTCACCTCAAAAAAAGAACGGCTCTACAGATCAAGGGAAAAAAGTCGGAGAGTGTAGCTGCTCCCGGTGAGTGCGCCCTATTCTGCCCTATAGCGGTTATCCGAGTCTTTGTGCTGCAATCACTGGTTTACCCCGCATTTCTCACAAGGCGCTGGAAAAATTTGGGGCCTCTGTTTTCCGAGTATTCCAAGGAGCTCTTTTGGAAATGGTTACAACTATTCCCTGCAAGATCTCAATTAGAAATCTCGGAAAAACATCTTGCTCAACTTTTTAGCAGAGCTTGTGAGAAATACGGGTTAAGCGCTTCATAAAGACCAATCCCAACAGAGGTTGCTAAATTAAGACAGCGGATTTTCTTTTTTATCGGAATGGTGACAAACTTATCGTTCCAAGCTTCCTTGAAAATGGGAGGAAGTCCCGCAGTTTCTGAGCCAAAAATCAGAATGGATTCTTTTGTATAATGGATGTCGGTGTAGATTTTTTTTGCGTGGCTGGAAAAAAAGTAAAAAGGGGCTGAGGTCATTTTGAGGTAGGCGTAAAGGTCGTCGATAATCGTCAGCTTGACCTCTTCCCAGTAGTCTAGGCCGGCCCGCTTCAACATTTTGTCGTTAATTGCGAATCCTAAAGGGCGCACGAGGATAAGCTCTGTGTCAGTTGCAACGCAGGTACGTGCAATATTACCAGTATTTTGTGGAATTTGGGGGTGAAACAAGACGACTTTCATTTTGCATCCACCCTTCGGTATATACCGAAGACGACTCAATCTGCAAAAAGATCGGTGATTTGGCGCGGCTATTTTGCTCGACTTTTTCTCTGGGTTCTTATCCGGCAGGTGGATAAAACCCAGGGAAAAATCGGTCAAAAGAGACCGTCAAATTCGGCGAGATTTTTGCAGATTGAGTCGTTTTCGGTATATCCAAGGCTTTTATAGGGTAGGGCCTACTTCAGAATAGTTAACGCACTTCTTTTTTAGGTGTTAGCTTTTGATCATGAGTTTGTGCGATTTCATCTGTGGGCTTTGCTTGTTTAGGTTGATCGGAAATAGGACTTGCATTGGCCTCTATCTTTGCAGGCACATTGGCCTTGATCACTTCGACCTCAAAAACGAGAGCTGAATTAGGGGGGAGAGCATAGCGATCTTCTCCATACCCAAAATTGGGGTGAATGAATAGGGTGCGCTTTTCTCCTTCTCGCATGCCGACGACTCCTTTTTTAAACCCCGTGACGATGTTATCGAGATGAATGCGCTGCTCTTCTGGTGATTCAATAAAAACCCGTCCGCCTTCGGCTGGCAAGGTGCCTTTATAACGGATAAGTGGAGAAGAGTGTTCTTCGACGATTTTTCCATCGCCTGGCTGCGTGATTCGATATTGCAAGAGAGGGACATTGCTTTCTGGGTCCCTTTCTGCTTCAATTATCCCTTGTTTGCCACTATTTTCTTCCATGAAGGCAATCGCTTTGTCAAGATTTTCTTTTGCTTGCTTTTGATATTTTTTCTCTTGAATTGTATTCAGAGCTTGAATGCATTTTGACTCGTCTAATGGAGCTTTTTTCCCTAAGAAAGCGTCTTGAATGCCTTTGAGCAAACTCTCTGTATTTAAATCGAGTTCCATCGAGTTGAGTTGGTTGACCAGAAGATGGCCAAGAGACTCAGAAATTTCTTGAATATTAGAAGTGCTTTCCAATTGGTTTTCTTGGGCAGTTTCGTGGACTTTGTCTTGGCTTGGAGAGATTGTATCGCCGTAGCCAAAATTGACGCAGAATAGAAAAAATACGGGTAATAAAAGAAAGGAGCAGAATCGAGTCATAGCTGAGTCCTCTTAAGGTTATACCGAAATGGAGGTCAAAAGCCGATTTTTGAGTCCATTTCGGCGTACACAATCTAAACCTAGACATTATAAATCGGAGCGGAGTTTATAGCCAAGAAATTTGTTTGGGTTCAGCTTGAATGTCGAGTTCTTCAAGTTGGGCTGGCTTGACTTGCTCCGGACACTGCATCATCAGATCACTCGCTTTTTGTGTCTTGGGGAAGGCAATGACGTCGCGAATATTGTCGGTTTTTGCAAGTAACATCATGAGCCGTTCAATACCAAGGGCAATGCCAAGGTGGGGTGGAGTTCCGTATTGTAAGGCCTCTGTGAAAAATCCAAATTTTTCTTGAATTTCTTCTGGCTGCAATTGCAGTAGCTGGAAGATTTTTTGTTGCACCGAGAAATCGTGGATCCGTTGGGATCCTCCACCTACTTCATAGCCATTGATGACGATGTCGTAACTTAATGAGCGCACTTTTGTCGGGTTAGAATCGAGCAGCGGGAGGTCTTTGGGGTGGGGTTGTGTAAAAGGATGGTGAATGCTTTTGAGCGTTTTTTCAATGGGATCGCGTTCGAAAAGGGGAAAGTCGACGACCCAAAGGCAAGAATAGGTTACATGGTCAATGAGGTTGCGCTCTTTGGCAATGAGACGTCGTAAATGATCAAGCGCTTGGTTGACAACAGATTCATTGGCAGCGGCAAAGAGAAGGAGATCGCCCTCTTCAGCGCCCATGCGTTTAGTGAGTTCTTGAAGCGTGGATTGGGGGAAAAATTTCACAATGCTAGAAGAAAGTTCTCCTGCTTGGAACTTCATCCAAGCTAACCCTTTTAACCCAAAGTTGGAAACAAAAGAGGTATAGCGGTCAATCTCTTTTCGAGAAAGAGTTGCACCACCTTTAACGCATAGGCTTTTAATACAACCGCCTGTTTGGAGTTGATCTAAAAAGACGCCGAATGTCGACTGCTTGGCTAAATCATCGAGTCGGTGTAAGTGCATCTCAAAGCGAAGGTCGGGGCGATCGGTTCCGTAATGTTCTAGACACTCATAGTAGCTCATCTCGGGAATTTCGTCTGGAATTGTCGCTTGGATGCAGTCGGAAAAAAGCGTTTTTAAGTAATTGTGAATCAGATTTTTGATCGTTTCTGGGCTAGCAAAGCTCATTTCAATATCGAGCTGGGTGAATTCGGGTTGGCGATCAGCGCGCAGATCTTCATCTCGAAAACAGGGGGCAATCTGAAAGTACCGATCCATTCCAGCAATCATCAGTAGCTGTTTGAAGATTTGTGGTGATTGTGGAAGGGCATAAAAATTTCCCGGATAGATTCGCGAAGGAACCAAA
The DNA here is from genome assembly GCA_039028715.1 of Chlamydiota bacterium. Classification (GTDB taxonomy): domain Bacteria; phylum Chlamydiota; class Chlamydiia; order Chlamydiales; family Simkaniaceae; genus JBCCHO01. The sequence continues at coordinate 3,402 of JBCCHO010000035.1, forward strand.
TAATCGCGAGCCCCTTCGGGGGTCGATCGTGCTAGAATCGGTGTGGCGATATCGAGAAAACCTTGAGAATCAAAGTAGTTGCGCGTGACCATCATTGCGCGGTGGCGTAACGAGAGGTTGTCTGCAACTTTACCGCGGCGAATATCCAAATAGCGATATTTGAGGCGCAAATCTTCGTGAGTCTCTGTCGTTTCATCGCAAATGGAGAACGGGGGAGTTTTGGCAGAAGAAAGCAAGGCAAACCCTTTGACTTCGACTTCGACTTCACCTGTTGCGAGCTTGGGGTTGTTAAGCCCTTCCCCTCGACTTCTCACCTTCCCTTGAATAGCAATGACCCACTCGGCGCGCAGCTTAGCTGCGGCTGAGTGGGAAGTCGCATCGATAGTTGGGTCAAAGATGAGTTGGGTGATTCCAAAGCGATCTCTTAGATCGATAAAGATAAGTGAGCCGTGATCGCGTCTTCTGTGCACCCAACCGACAAGGGTAACAGTTTCTCCTATATGAGAGCGGTTAAGTGCGTGGCAGTAATGGGAGCGCTTAGTCGAAAAAGATGTTGTTATCATGATGCTTTACAGTTTTGGTTGAGGAAAAAAGGCACGAGATCGCACAAGGCAATTTCCTGGGTTTTTCGTGTATTCATTTGTTTAACTTGAGCCGTGTTTTTTGCGAGTTCTTTTTGTCCAATAAGGACGGCGAATAACGCTTTGAGTTTATCAGCTTCTTGAAGCGCTTTCTGAAGTTTTTTTGCTTGGATTAGTTCTGCGCAGATGTGTTGGTGTCGAAGGTTGTAAAGGAGGCGAAAGCACTCTTTTTTTGCTTCTTCTCCCATTGGAATAAGGCAGACTGAGGGAGAGTTAGGTTTAGGAAGGATGCACTTTGCTTGCACCATAGCTGTTAGCACGCGCTCAATCCCGGTTGAAAATCCAATCGAGGGCAAGTCTGGGCCGTCAAAAGCGGCGAGTAACCCGTTATAACGGCCACCACCGCCAAGTGCATTTTGAGCTCCCAATTCGTCGGAAATCACTTCAAATACGACGTGGTTGTAGTAGTCGAGTCCGCGCACAAGTGTTGGCGTTACCTCGAAGGGAATAGCAGCGCTTTTAAGCAAACTGCAAAGGATGTCAAAGCGCTCTTTGCTGGTGGGGTCAAGATGATCGAGCAGCACTGGAGCGTTTTTGAGCAAGGCCTGTTCTGCGGGATCTTTCGAGTCGAGGATGCGCAATGGATTGACTTCAAAGCGACGTTTGCTTTCAGGGGAGAGTTTGTCGAGGTAGGGAGTTAAAAAAGCGAGGAGTTCTTTTTTGTAGCTGGTGCGGTGGTCAGAAGTTCCCAGTGTATTGAGCTGCAAGCAGAGCTTTTTCAGCCCTAGGCGGCGATAAAGCTCAATGAGCATTTCAATCACTTCAAAATCTTGTTCTGGGCTGTCATCGCCAATTGCCTCGACGCCAAACTGATGAAACTGGCGGTAGCGCCCCGCCTGCGGCCGATCGTAGCGAAAAAAGGGGCCGATATAAAATAACTTTTGCTTAGTGCCATTTTGTTGCAACTGGTGCTGGGCAAAGGCGCGCATGACAGCAGCCGTGCCTTCAGGGCGCAGACAAAGTGCGCGGTTTCCCTTATCATGGAAGAGATACATTTCTTTTGAGACAATATCCGATGTTTCACCGACGCTGCGAATAAAGAGAGAGCTAGCTTCGAAGATAGGTGTGCGGATTTCATGGAAATTGTAGTCATGAGAAAGTTCGACCATGACTTTTTCAATGTAAGCCCATAAATGGGAGCCTCGCCACTCGTCTTTTTCGGTGAGTCGAGGTAGAATATCAAATGTTCCTTTAGGGGCGGCGTATTTTGTCATGGGTTCAATGCGATTAATCTGGAGCGGCATCCAAGGCGTTCTCTTGGAAGCTTCACGGGTTAAATTTTTTCAAATTTTGCCCCCCCAAACAATTGTTGTGGAAAGCCTTTTTGAAAAACTCAAGCTTACAGCCCAAGCCCGCGTCTGATGACGATTCACCTAAAATTCTCTTTTTCACCTGGTTTATTCAAGTATGCTGAAAATTCAAGCCTTCAACAGGTAAAAAACAAACATTTATCCGAATCATTATCAGATACAACTTGGGATGACAATGATTCTAGTATAGAAAAGGTAAAGCTAGAGTGTCAATGAGGGAGTTGTGGCTTGAGGTTAGGGGCCATGGAAAAGATAAGTTGAGTCCACTTTTCTAGGTGGCTTTGGTGGCGGTTGATGTGGTAGTCGTCATAAAGGCGGTATAAAAGGTCCATAAAAGGGGTCGGGAGCCACTCTTTCCCTGCCTGCTCAGAGAGATAGTAGCCGAGCTTTTGATCTTCTGACGACGGGAAGGTGTTGATTGCTTTGATTAAAGCATCAAAAGTGGTTATATTGATCTTAGGTTTTTTTTGAATGCGGTGCATGAGCATGCGGTGTTGCAGCAACCGATTCCAAGTTTCAGAAAGTTGGCGGCAAAAAGCGGGGTCGCGGCTAAGATCGCTTTGCTTTAGATGCTCTAGTAATGAGTAAAAAACATAAATATCTCGTAGGGGCTCATCGATGACAAATTCAGTAGTCGGAGTTTTTTTAGCCAAATCCAGCAGGGAGATAAAATTTTTCATAAAGAGTAGGATAGCGCTTGTGACCAAAAAGGCATCTGGTTCGTCGGTAACTGGCTGATAGACGATAGAATTTTCTGTTCCTTTTTTGTCTTCCTCGATAGGGTTCACTCGAATAGGATTGTCTTTATTGCCTTCAGGGGGCTTTAAAGGTTCTGGGAAGAAAGTCATAGAGCAATAGTCTTAGTCCATTTCCCTCATCATAGGGGATTTTTTATTTTTGTGATCTTATTTTGATCACTTCGGTCGGTACCCTAGTCGATACTCATAAGTAACTTCGCTATAAATTATTACCTGTGAGTGCGACCTATGGATATTTATTTGAATTTTTCCGTTTCAAGCATGAAAAAAATTGAAAATCCCTCTAAATACCCATAGGTCGCACTCACAGGTACTATTCTAGGAAATCCATGAAAGTCAGAATACCCTTTTCTTAAACTAGGCTCCATTTGTTTGAGAGTTTTTGATGTGTATTTTGTTCTAGATAAAGGGTTAGTGTTACATTCAGAATAGGGAAAGGAACCAGATTGGAAATACCTATACTGCGCGACGACTTCTAGTGGAAGGCCAGTGCGCTGGGCGACGGTCATCATGCGAACTAGCGAGGCTTTAGTTGCGAAGAGGGGAAAGGCCATATCGGCGATATTGTAAGTCCAAAAGGCTGCACTTTGGGACATTCCCACGTCTTGCATGAGTTGGGGAATGGGGTGCTCGAGGTTTTGGTTAGAGCGGGCTATTTTCCAGCCATGGGCAATATCAATGATCCCACTGCTAAAGAGCGTGGCGGCAAAGACAGAGGCGGAACCAGCGCTGTATGCATTGAGCTTGACGCTAGCAAGCATTTTAATAGCCCCACCGACGATGTTGAGAGTTCCTTGCACACGGGGATGGCTGAGCCAAGTCATCAATTTGGAACCCGAGGGTTTGTGGACAGGATTGGGACAGCGACCATCGAGATCAAGGAAGCTGACTCGAAAAGAATTGACATCGGCTAAAAAACAGGTTAACATTTTTTCTTAGCTTTATCCTTAATTCGTGACTGTAATTTAAACCCAAGTTGTGTCTTCTGATCGCTCATCTAAAATTCTCTTTCTGCACCTACCAGAGGGTTGAATTTTCACCTACTTTATTCAAGTATGCTGAAAATTCAACCCTCTGGTAGGTAAAAAACAGAAAATTTATCTGAGCAATCAGAAGACACAACTTGGGTTTTCAGCCAAAGCGATAGACAGATCTGATAAGAGAGATTTTTTTGAATATTTTTAATTTATTACGACCCGATCCACCAGCGCCAAAAATAGCCGATCAGGATAAAGTCAAAAAGGCTTATCGCTACTGGCGGTTGCGTATTTTTTATAGTATTTACGCCGGATATGCGCTCTATTACTTTACGCGCAAAAGCTTTGCTTTTGTCATGCCCGTCTTAGAAGGACATCTTGGCTATGGCAAAACAGAACTGGGATTTATCTTAAGCTTGCTTGGTATTAGCTATGCCGTGAGCAAGTTGCTCAACGGTGTTGTCGCAGACAAGGCAAATCTGCGACTGTTGATGTCAATGGGGCTGATCTTGACCGGCGTTTGCAACCTCTTTTGTGGTTTTTCATCTTCAATCACCTTTTTTGCGGTGTTTATTGGTATCAATGGGCTTTTTCAAGGTTGGGGCGCTCCCCCGTGCGCAAAACTATTGACTTATTGGTACTCGCGGAAAGAGCGCGGGCGATGGTGGGGCTTGTGGAATACTTCCCATAACCTCGGAGGGGCGGTGATTCCGCTTGTATGTGCTTTTACAGCGCACCATCTTGGTTGGCGTTATGCGTTTCACTTGCCGGGAATTTTGGCGATTTTTGTTGGGTTTATTTTAATGAACCGGCTGCGGGATCGTCCCTCCACAGTTGGCCTCCCCGCTATTGAAATTTTTCGCGGTGATTGTGAGGAAACAGATGGGACATCGAAGGGAAAAGAAGAAAAAGCGCTTTCATCGCGCGAGATTCTCGTTGAATATGTGCTAAAAAATAAATTTATTTGGCTCCTTGGAATTGCCTTTTTCTTTGTCTACATTATCCGTCAGATTATGAACGACTGGTTTATGTATTTTGTGAATGAAACAAGAGGGTATGGCTTGTTAGCAGCCGGAGCTGGAGTGGCTCTTTTCGAAGTTGGTGGCGCGCTCGGAGCTTTGATCGCTGGTTGGCTGTCAGACACTGTCTTCATGGGAAGGCGAGCCCCAGTTAATATCCTTTTTTCATTGGGAATATTAGCCGCGCTCTTTGCTGTTTGGTCGATTCCTGCGGGAAATATTTGGCTCCTTGCAGGGGCAATGTTCTTGATGGGTTTTTTTGTTTTTGGTCCCCAGATGCTCATTGGCATGGCAGCAGCAGAGCTTGCTCACAAAGAAGCAGCGGGAACAGCGACGGGGTTCGTTGGATTCTTTGCTTATCTAGGTGGGGTTGTTGCTGGCGGTCCTTGCGGTAAAATTATCGCTACCTTTGGTTGGTCGGTTTTATTTCGCGCATTAGGTGGATGTGCTTTGATCACAGTCTTTCTTTTAGTTCCTCTTTTATGGGAAAAAGTGCGTACTCCTGCAGTCGGAACCAAGTCTGCAGGTTAACTCAATGTAGGTCGCCATGTCTTGGGTTTCGCTCCACACTCATTCTCAATATTCAATTTTAAGTGCAGCGACTTCGGTCAAAGCATTGGCAAAGCGAGCGCAAGAAAGTGCGATGCCAGCTCTTGCGCTGACCGATTTTACCAATATGTTTGGGGCTGTCGATTTCTTTATCGCTTGCCGCGACCTCGACTTGCAACCAATCATTGGCTGTGAGGTGATGGTCGCGCCTAATTCGCGGTTAGAAAAAAACAAGATAGCTGGGGAATCAATTGGATATCGCCTCATTTTGTTGGCAAAAGACCAAGTGGGGTACCGCAACTTATGTAAAATTGTCTCAATTGGGTATCTCGAAGGGTTTTATTATACGCCGCGGGTGGATCGAGAAGTCCTTGAGCTTTATTCCGCAGGGCTAATTTGTCTTTCGGGGCCGCTTTATGGACGCATTTCTAAGCTCATTCTTGCCAATCGAGAAGCCGATCTTGACGATGAACTTAACTGGTGTCAAAAAACTTACGGTGAAGATTTTTATTTTGAGCTGCAGCGCCATAAAATGAGTGCGGCAGCCGTGCAGAGCGATCGTATGGAGCAAGAATCGTGGCTTTACCAATATTACCTCGATTACATCAATGGACAAAAGCAGGTCGAGGCAAAGATTCTCGAATTGTCCCAGGAAAAGGGAATTGCTTGCGTTGCAACAAATGATATTCACTATCTCAATCGGGAAGATTGGCAAGCCCATGAAATTCTGCTCAACGTGCAGTCAGGTCAGCCTTGCGAAATTATCAAGCGCGATTCTTTTGGCGTTGTAAAAGAGCGGTTGCCCAATCCAAAGCGGAAGGTGATGCCATCGCACGAGTTTTACTTTAAATCGCCCGCGGAAATGGAAGCCCTCTTTGCCGATCTGCCCGAAGCGCTCAAAACTTCACTTGAAATTGCCGATAAATGCACGCTCGAACTCGACTTTAAAACGAAGTATTATCCCGTATTTGTTCCGCCTAGTTTGGAAGAAAAACAAGTTTCAGAAAAGGAGCGGTCACAAGCAGCGGCGCGCTATTTACAGGAGCTTTGTGAGAATGGTATTGAGCAGCGCTATACAAAAGAGCAATTGCACCATGTCGCTGCAAAATACCCCCATCAAGATCCGCTTGAAGTGGTAAAAGAGAGACTAGCAAGTGAGCTAAAAGTGATTATTTCAAAAGGGCTTTGCGATTACCTGCTCATTGTTTATGACTTTATTGCCTGGGCAAAGCAGCGCGGTATTCCCGTAGGGCCAGGCCGCGGTTCTGGGGTCGGGTCAATCATTCTCTATTTAATTGGTATTACTGATATCGAACCCCTTCGGTTTAGTTTGTTCTTCGAGCGATTTATCAATCCAGAGCGGGTGTCTTACCCCGATATCGATGTCGATATTTGCATGGATCGGCGCGCTGAGGTCATTGAATATACGGTAGAGCGCTATGGGAAAGACAAAGTTGCCCAGATCATTACGTTTGGCACGATGAAAGCAAAGATGGCGATCAAAGATGTTGGTCGTGTTCTCGATGTTCCGCTCGCTAAGGTCAATGAAGTTGCCAAACTTATTCCTGAAGATCCACGAATCACACTTGAAAAGGCAATGGCTATTGAGCCTGCTCTAGAGGCGATGGCAGCAGCTGATAGCGATGTTAAACGCATTTTAGCTTACGCCAAGAAGCTCGAAGGATCGATTCGCAATACCGGGATTCACGCAGCGGGACTGATCATTTGCGGCGATCCACTCACCGATCATATTCCTATTTGTACAGTCAAAGGTTCGGATATGGTAGCAACCCAGTATTCAATGAAACCCGTTGAAGCTGTCGGCATGCTCAAGATCGACTTTTTGGGGTTAAAGACGCTCACTTCAATTCAAAAAACAGTCACGGCCATTGAACGCAGTTGTGGGAAAAAAATTGATTGGGTTGATCTTCCCTTAGAGAATCAGCAGACGTTTCAGCTCCTTAATCAGGGAAAAACGCTCGGCGTCTTCCAGCTCGAATCAGCGGGAATGCGCGACCTGGTCAAGGAACTTCATGTCGATAAGTTTGAAGAGCTCATTGCTGTTGTTGCACTATATCGTCCCGGTCCAATGGAAATGATTCCCGCTTTTATCGACCGAAAACATGGGCGAACGGCGATCGAAATTGATCACCCTTTGATTGAGGAAATCATTCGGGAAACATATGGCATCATGGTGTATCAAGAGCAGGTAATGCAAGCTGCTTCGCTCCTCGCAAAGTACTCATTGGCAGAAGGCGATGTGCTTCGGCGCGCCATGGGGAAAAAGGATATCAATGAAATGGCCAAACAACGCGAAAAATTTCGCTGCGGAGCTGTCGCTAATGGAATTAAGGCTGAAACGGCGATGGCAATTTTCGATAAAATGGAAAAATTTGCCTCTTATGGGTTTAACAAATCGCATGCAACAGCCTATGGGTACCTCTGCTATGTCACGGCTTACTTGAAGGCTAATTATCCGCGCGATTGGATGGCAGCTTTGATGACTTGTGACCAAGATGATGTCTCCAAAGTCGCTAAGCATATTCGCGAATGTGAAGCCACGGGCATTCAGATTTTACCGCCTGATGTCAATGAAGCGGGGCTTGAGTTTAGCGCTACAAAAGAGGGAATCCGCTTTGCCATGTCGGGGATTAAGGGTGTAGGACTAGGCGTTGTCGAAGCGATCTTAGCAGAGCGAGAAAGAGGGGGCGAGTTTCGCTCACTGGCAAACTTTATCAGCCGTGTATCGGTGGCAAAAGTAACAAAGAAAGCAGTTGAGAACTTAATTGTCGCGGGAAGTTTTGATTTCACTCAATGGGATCGCGGGGCGTTAATGGCTAGCTTGGAGCCCTTATTTAAGAAAGCGGCGCGTGAGCAAAAAGAACAAGAAAAAGGTGTTCTCGATCTCTTTGCTTCTTGGGAAAAAGAGCGCGAAAGTGACGGCACGCCACCTGACGTTGAGCCTCTTCCAAAAAGAAAGGTGTTAGCAAAAGAAAAAGAGTTGCTTGGGTTTTACTTAACTGGACATCCAATGGATGATTACCGCGAGCTGTGTCGCGCGCTGCAGTGTCAATCATTTGCAGAAATAGAAGCGCTTCCGCACGAGGCTGTCTGTCGCGTTGCTTTTATCATTGAGAACTTGAAAATCAAGGTGTCGGCAAAAACGCAGCGCAAATTTGCTATTTTGACAATTAGCGATGGAATTGAGCATCTAGAGCTTCCTATCTGGGCGCACCTCTATGAAAGTCAAGGAGACCTTTTTATTGAGGGAAAATTGCTGTACGCTATTTTACAGCTCGATAAAGAAGGGGAGCGAATGAGGCTCCGGTGTCATCGCGTTGCTGATTTGGCTGCGATAACCGAACAGCAAGTCGGCACATGGCAAGAAGCTTACGAGCAACTTGTAAAAACACTCAAAAGGAAAGGGAAAAAATTGAGAGAGAAGAAGCAAGAGCTAGGAGATATGAAAACTCTGTGCTTAAAGTGTAATGCCGACGCACTCCGGCTCAGTCAAATTATCCAGTTAAAGAAAATTTTTCAAACTTTTGTCGGGCCGACGCCGCTTTCTATTGAGTTTTATTCTGATGAGCATAAGATTGCGACCCTTTCTATCGATGCGCAGTGGGGAGTTAGGTGGGACAATGAGCTGGAAGAGAAGCTCAAAGCATGCACTTTTGTTCACTTGCCCGCCAGTTAGCGCTCATCAGCTCGGGTATATACCCGTAACGATTCAAAGTGAAAAAATCTCGCTGAATTTGGCGGATTCCTTTGGGCGCAATTACCATGGGTTTTATACACCAGCCGGATAAGAACCCAAGGGAAAAGCGCCCCAAATAATCACTCCCAAATCACCCACCATTTATCACATTGAATAGGCTTGGGTATATAAATTTTTATTGAACAAAA